>DASSPH010000027.1 GCA_035699745.1 Vicinamibacterales bacterium | reverse complement strand
TGTCGCGCTGCTCTTCGACAAGCCGTCGCTGCGCACGCGCTCGACGTTCGTCATCGCCGTCCGCGAGCTCGGGGGGGACGTGATCGAGCCGTTGCCCGACGTCGCGTTCGGCGGCCGCGAGTCGATCGAAGACGTCGCGCGCAATCTCGAACGCTGGGTCTTCGGCGTCGTGGTCCGCACGTTCGCGCAGGAGCGGCTCGAGCGGTTCGCCGCCGCGGCGCCCGGTCTGCGCGTGGTGAACGCGCTCACCGACGAAGAGCATCCCTGCCAGGCGCTGGCCGACTGCCAGACGCTGATCGAGCGGTGGGGCACGCTGCGCGATCGGACGATCGCGTTCGTCGGCGACGGCAACAACGTGGCCGCGTCGCTGGCGCAGGCGGCGGCGATGCTCGGCGGCACGGTCGTGGTCGCGTCGCCGAAGGGGTTCGAGCTGCCGGCACGCGTCTGTGACGCGGTCGCCCGCGTCGCGCGATTCGGCGGCGGCGTCAAGGTGACCAACGACCCGGTCGAAGCAGTCGCCCAGGCGCACGCCGTCTACACCGACGCGTGGGCCTCGATGGGACAGGAGTCGGAGGCGGCGGCGAGGGACGCGCTGTTCCGTCCGTATCAGGTCAACGCGGCGCTGATGGCGCGCGCCCCGGAGCACGCGCTGTTCATGCACTGCCTCCCGGCGCATCGCGGCGACGAGGTGACCGACGACGTGATCGACTCGCCGGCATCGGTGGTGTTCGACCAGTCCGAGAACCGCCTGCACACCCAGAAAGCGCTGCTGTCGCTCCTCGCGTCGTAGGTCGCAGCGGGGGTATGCTGCACAGCGATGCGGCAGGCGGTGATCCCCAGACACGGCGGCCCGGAGGTCTTCGAGCTGCGCGAAGGGCCCGATCCCGTCCCCGGCGAGGGAGAAATCCTCATCCGCGTCCGCGCCGCCGGCATCAACTTCGCCGACATCCTCGCCCGCATCGGGCTTTACCCTGACGCCCCCAGGCCGCCGCTCGTCGTCGGCTACGAAGTGGCCGGCGTCGTGGCCGCGGTCGGTCCCGGCGTCACCCAGCCGCACGAAGGGGACCGCGTCGTGGCGCTCACCAGGTTCGGCGGCTACGCCGATGCGGTCGTCGTGCCCGCGTCTCGTGCGTTCCGCTTCCCCGATCGTCTCAGCGACGCCGAAGCGGCGGCGGTGCCGGTCACGTACCTGACCGCGGCGATCGCGCTGTACCGCATGGCGGCGGTCACGTCCGGCGAGACGGTGCTCGTGCACAACGCCGGCGGCGCGCTCGGGATCGCCGCCACGCAGCTCGCGCGCCTGCGGCGCGCGACCGTGATCGGCACCGCCTCCGTGGCCAAGCACGACGCCCTGCGAAGCTTCGGGGTGGACCTGGCGATCGACTACCGGCACGGCAACGTCGAGAGCGAGGTGCGGCGGTTCACGCGCGGCCGCGGCGTCGACGTGATCCTGGATCCGATCGGCGGCAGGAGCTTCGGCGCCAGCTACCGCATGCTGGCCCCGCTCGGCCGTCTGGTGATGCTGGGGATCTCGTCGATGTCGGGCGAGCGGCGCAGCGCGCTGCGCGTGCTGCAGTCGTGGTGGGCGATGAAGCCGTTCGCGCCGCTGTCGCTGATCAATCGCAATCGCGGCGTCTTCGGCCTGAACGCCGGCCACCTGTGGGACGAGCGCCGCCAGCTGCAGCCGCTGATCGATCTGGTGCTGACGGAGCTGAGCGCGAACCGGCTCGATCCGATCGTCGCGAAGACGTTTCCGCTCGAGCGGGTCGCCGACGCGCACCGCTACATCCACAGCCGCGCCAACATCGGCAAGGTCGTTCTGACCACCTGAATGCGGCGCGCCGTGCTCCCGGCCGCGCTCCTACTCGCGGCGCTGACCTGCCTTTACACCTGGCCCCTGCCGGCGTATGCGACCTCCGCCGTCGCGCACGATCGCGGCGATCCGCTGCTGGTGACGTGGATTCTGTGGTGGACGTCGCACACGGTTCCGCTGACCAGCGCGTGGTGGAACGCGCCGGCGTTCTATCCATCGAGCGGCGTGCTGGCGTTCTCGGAGAACCTGCTCAGCCTGGCGCCGATTGCCGCTCCGATCGTTCACGCGACGGGCTCGCCGATCCTCGCCTACAACGCAGCGTTTCTCTCGAGCTACGTCTTCAGCGGGCTGGCGGCCTACTTCCTCGCCTGGGTGCTGACGCGGTGTCACGTCGCCTCGTTTGCGGCTGCGGTTGCCTACGCCTTCGCGCCGTACCGGCTGTCGCACATCCAGCATCTGCAGCTGCTGTCTTCGTACTGGATGCCGGTGGCGATGGCGGCGCTGCACCTGTTCGCGGCGTCTCCGCGATGGCGATGGGCGGTGCTGTTCGCAGCGGCGTGGGCGCTCCAGGCGCTGGCGAGCGGGTACTACCTGTTCTTTCTCTCGACGTTCGTCGGCCTGTGGCTCATCTGGTTCGTGCCCGGACGTGTGTCGCCGCGTGACGCCGCGCGCCTGCTGATCGCGTGGGTCGTCGCCGGTTTGCTCCTGGCGCCGATCCTCTACGGCTACCGCACCGTCCATGCCTCGTACGGGTTCAAACGCAGTCCCGTGGAAATGGTCAACTACAGCGCGGACGTCGCCGGGCTGGTGTCGGCGTCGCCGGACTCGCGGTTGTGGGGATGGCTGCACGCGCGCGTCGGATCCGAATCCGAGCAGTTTCCCGGCCTGGTCCTGCTGCTGCTCCTGCTGGGCAGCGCCGCCGTCGGGTGGCGGGCGCGGAAGGCGCGAGCGTCCGCCGATGCGCCGCCCGGCGCGCCCCGGGGGACGATCGTCTTCTACGGCGGCTCCGCGGTGCTGATGTGGCTGTTCTCACTCGGCCCGGTCGTGAAACTGAACGGAACGCCGACGGGCATTCCCGGACCGTACGCGCTGCTCGCGCAGCTGCCCGGGTTCGACGGCATGCGGGTGCCGGCCCGGTTCTGGATGCTGACGGTGCTCTGCCTGTCCGTGTGCGCCGCGTTCGCGATCGCGCGCATCCACGCATCCCGGACGCGGCGCATCGTCGCCGCGCTCGCGATCGGCGGATTCCTGCTCGACGCCTGGCCGCGCGCCTTTCCGGTGGTCGCCGCGCCGGGCACGCGCGTCACCACCAGCCAGGCGCGCGCGCGCCTGGGCCTGCCGCTGCACGAGGCGGAGACGGAGACCATGTTCGGCGCGATCCCGCAAAGCCGTGCCGTGTTCAACGGCTACAGCGGCTATGCCGCGCCGCAGCACGCCGCGCTGCGCGACCTTCTCGAACAGCACGATCCGGCGATCCTCGATCGCCTCGCCGCGGCCGAGCCGATCGAAGTCATCGTCGAATCCGCCGGCGACGCCGACGGACGATGGAACGAATACGTCCGCTCGCATCCGCGGGCGTTGCGGCTGCAGTCAGGTCCGGACTGGACCGCTTACGAGATCGGCGTCACCAATGCCCTGCCGCCGGCGCCTGTCACCGGTCCCATCGTTCCCGTCGCGCGGATCGAAGCCAGCGCCAACGCCAAAGACATCGGCGCCGTCCTGGACCAGGATCTCGACACGCGCTGGCACACGGTTCCGCAGCGCGGCGGCGAAACGATTACCGTCACGCTGGATGCGCCGCGGCGCGTATCCGGGATCGTGCTGTGCCTCGGCACGTACGCGGCGCAGTATCCGCGCGCGCTCGAGGTCGCGGTCTCCGCCGACGCGCGGTCGTGGACGCCGGTCTATACTGGCGCGACCGCGCTCGAGACGTACGATGCGGCGCTGCGATCGCCGCGCGAGGTCCCCATCACCGTGCCGATCCGCCGCGACGGCGTCCGCTTCCTCAGACTGCGACAGACGGGCGGCGATCCGCGCCGCGGCTGGACGATCGTGGAGCTGCGCGTCATTGGGTGACGGCCGCGGGAGGTCGCTCGCCGGCCACGCCCGTCCGGTGGCGCTGGCCGCGCTCGCGTACACCATTCTCACGCTCGCCTATTCGTGGCCGCTGCCGATCGACATCATGCGCGGCGTCGCGCACGATCCGGGCGATCCCATCCTCAACGCGTGGATCCTGTGGTGGACGACGAAGGCGGTGCCGCTCACGCAGGCGTGGTGGAACGCGCCGATCTTCTATCCGGCGCCGGGCACCTTCGCCTTCTCCGAGCATCTCCTCGGGCAGGCGTTCATCTCCGCGCCGCTCATCGCCCTGACCGGCAGCCCGCTGTTCGGCTACAACGTCACGCTGCTCGCCACCTACGTGCTGAGCGGCCTCGGCGGATACTTCCTCGGCTACACGCTCACCCGGCGGCACGACGCCTCCTTCGTCGCCGGGCTCGCATTCGCGTTCGCTCCCTACCGTGCGGCACAGCTGCCGCACATTCAGGTGCTCACCGCGTTCTGGACGCCCGTGTGTCTCGCCGCGCTGCACCGCTACGATCGCGAGCGTTCGCCGAAATGGGCGGCGCTCGCCGCGGCGGCCTGGCTGATGCAGTCGCTCTCGAACGGCTATTTCATGTTCTTCTCGAGCGTGCTGCTGCTGCTCTGGTTCGCGTGGTTTGCGATCGGACGGTGGCGCTGGCGCACGCTGGCGGCGTGCATCGTCTTCTTCATCGCCGCGGCGGCGGTGCTGCTGCCCATCCTGCTCGGATACCGCACCATCCTGCAGGACACGTACGGGTACCGCCGCGCTCTCATCGAGGTGCAGGTGTTCAGCGCCGACGCCGCGGCGCTGTTCACGGCCAGCGAGGACCTTGTCGCGTGGGGCTGGCTCAGGGCCATCAGCCGGCCTGAAGGCGAGCTGTTTCCCGGGCTGACGGTGGCGGCGCTCGCGCTCGGCGCGATCGCGGCGGCGCGGCCGCTCGCGGCCGAGGCCGAGTCCCCGCGACGGCGCTGGCTCCGGCGCGCGTTCGCGGCGACTGCGCTGCTCCTCCTCGCCGGTGCCCTGATGCCGATGGTCTACGGACCCTGGCGTCTGCAGATCGCCGGGATCCGCATTGTCTCGATCGCGCGCGCGGACAAGCCGCTGACGCTTGCGATGTTCGCGGCCATCGCCTGGATGTGCACGTTGCCTCGCGTACGCGCCGCGGTCAGGCGCCGATCGCCGCTGTTCCTGTATGCCTTCGCCGCGTTCGTGATGTGGGTGATGGCGCTCGGGCCCGATCCCACGCTGCTCGGCGGACGCTTTCTGTACCAGGCGCCATACGGCTGGTTGATGCGGCTGCCCGGCTTCGACGGCCTGCGGGTGCCGGCGCGTTTCTGGATGATGGCGGTCGTCTGCCTGAGCGCGGTGAGCGCGCTGGCGCTCGCGCGGCTCAGCGGACGGGCGCGGCAGGTCATCGTCGCCTGCGCCGCGGCCGGCGTCCTCATTGACGGCTGGCCCGCGGTCTTCCACGTCGCCGCCGCGCCCGAGCGGCGCCCCACGCCTGCCGATGTCTCGATGCGGCTCGATCTGCCGAGCGATACGGATCGGGATGCGCTGGCGCTGTACCAGCAGACGTTCGACGGCGTCCCTCTCGTCAACGGCTTCAGCGGGTATGTCGCGCCGCATTACTTCGCCCTGTACGAACTGCTCCAGGCGCG
The DNA here is from genome assembly GCA_035699745.1 of Vicinamibacterales bacterium. NCBI lineage: Bacteria > Pseudomonadati > Acidobacteriota > Vicinamibacteria > Vicinamibacterales > Vicinamibacterales bacterium. The sequence goes on along the minus strand of DASSPH010000027.1, from coordinate 25,743 downwards.
GGACGTGCGGATCCTGCAGGCGCTGACGGCGCAAGGTACGCTCGGGGTCGTCGTGGACCACGCGTCCGACGCGGACGGCGCGTACCGCCGGTTCCTGAGCGGGTATCCCGGAGCCGCGCTGCACGAGACGCACCCAACGTGGAGCAGCTATACGCTGCCGAGGAGCGACCGCGGCGCGCTGGTGCCGGCGGCCTCGGGCGATACCCTTCGGATCAGATCGGTCGACGCCTTTCCGAGCCCGCCGAACGCCCCGCGTGCCGTCGACGGCTCACTCGCGACGCGATGGAGCGGCGGGGTGCAGAAGGGAGCCGCGGATTTCACCATCGAACTCGAGGAGCCCGGGCGGGTGAACCAGGTCGTCACCTACCTCGGCGAGTTCTGGACGGACTTTCCGAAGCAACTTCGCCTCGAGGTCTCGCCCGACAAGTCGGCCTGGGAGACGGTGCACATGGGGGACACGGCGCTGCAGGCGTACTACGGTGCGTTGCGTCACCCTCGTGAATTGCCGCTGGTGTTTCCGATCGGCAAGGACAACGTCCGCTACATCCGCCTCACGCAGCTCGGATGGGGAACGCACGACTGGTCGATCGCCGAAGTGCGGGTGTTCCGCTGACCCCCTCCCTGCGCTGACGCCGCGCCTTCAGATCTATTGAGGACGGCGCCGCAGTGACAGCGGCTGTTGCGCGCTGCAGTGCGGCGCTTCGCCCGGCGTCAGCGCCACCGGCACGATCGGGCCGGTGGCGCGCGACGAGAGATCGAATACGTTGACGCCGCCGTGCTCGCGCATGCGCGCCACGAGCGGCCACGGCGGCGCCCCATCCACCGGCAGACCGAACCACTCGCGCATCTGGGGCAGCTCCCAATCCTCGATCACCATGTAGGGATGGAACCCGAGCCGCTCGATCTCCGCTGGCGCACGGCGGGTCCAGTCGCGATCGATCAAGTCCCACCGAATCGTCATCCGTCCGCCGTAGAAACGCAGGCTGCCGCTCTGCTGCAGGCTGAAGATGACCGCATCCGGCGGCAGCGCGCGCGCGACCCAGACGCCGACGTCGGCGTATCGCCGCTCGCCGTCCTTCAAGGCATCGAACATCCCGTGGCCGACGTTGAACCGGACCGTGTAATTCACCAGGAACACGGTCGCCGCCGCGACGGCGACATGCCCCCACGGCCGTGGCACGCGCCGGCCGATGATGACGATGCCCGAGGCGACGAGCACCAGCAGCGCCGGAATCGCCGGCAGCAGAAACCGCAGGTACCACCATTCCTCGAAATGCATGTAGACGAGGTAGGAGAGCAGGGTGGCGAGAACGAGCGCGGCGCACAGACGCGCGGCAGCGGCCCTGACGTCCCGGGTGAAGGGAGGCAGCAGCGGGACGAGCGCGAGGAGCACCAGCGGCGAGTGCGACTGCCACAGCCACACGGGATATCGCGCGAGGTTGGGCAGCAGGTTGGAAACCGAGTAGATCTCTGCGGCCGCGCCGTAGCCCGAATTCGACGGCGCTCCGTACCATACGGTGTTCAACGCCGCGATTGCGAGCGGCGCCGGGGCGGCGGCGGCGGTGAACAGCGCGAGCCGGATCCAGCGCTCGCGCCCATGCGAGGTGAACGCCAGATACGCAAAAATCACCAGCGGCAGCGCCGGCAGGTTGGGGCGGACGAGAAAGCCGACGGCGGTCAGGAGACCGGCGGCGAGCGCCGCCGGCCGCGTGCCGCGCAGGGCCGCCACCGCGGCCGCGGTCCACAGCGCCGCGGCCGGGACATCGCTCATCGGCGCGTGCGACATGAACACGACGATCGGACTCGTCACCGCGAACGCGGCGGCGAGCACTCCGGCCCACGGCCCGGCCGTCCGGCGTCCGAGATCGAAGGTGAGCCAGCCGACGAGCGCCGCGCACGCCGGCACCACGAGGAAGGGCCCGCACGCGCCGAACACGAGCGCGGCAGCCATGAGCAGCGGCAGGCCCGGAGCGTAGGTCGGCACCATCGTGTGCGGTGACGGTCCCGGCCGGTAGCCGAGCGGCGCCAGCGACAAGTCGCCGGAGGGCCAGGGCACCTGGAACGGCAGCGGCTCCGCGCGAGGCAGCTGACCCGATGCCCAGCCGTAGGCCTGCGACACGTACCCGAACGAGTCCGAGCCGCCCGCGGTGAAGCTTCCGTAGCGGATCGCGTCGGCGCCGAGTATCACCGCGCACAGCACGGCGAGCGCCGCCAGCCATGGCCGCATCGCCGCGGTGATCCGTTCCGTGTCGCGCGCGAACGAGCCCCGGAAGACCAGCGCCTGTATCACCAGCAGCAGAAACCCGATCGCCAGCGCCCGGCCGGGGTCGCGCGACCGCAGGAGCACTCCGCCGATCCGCCACTGAATGCCTCCCGTCGCCACCACCAGCGCCGCCCACGCGAGGAAGACAATCGAAAGGGTCAGCAACACCCGGCGCACGGACGGGATCGTGCTACAGTTCCGCTCTTCTGTCGACCCGCAGGCGCGGGATCTCTTGCCAAGGAGGCATCGTGAAACGCCCGTTCACAGCGCGCTGGAGGCTCACCCTCGCGCTTGCCGTCGCTCTGGTTCCGCTGTCAGTGCCGCGCGCCGGAGGCCAGGCGCAGAACCGGCCGGCAGTCGTCGCCCTGCGAGGCGGCACGATCCTCACCGTCACGCGCGGCACCATCCCGAACGGCACGATCGTGCTGCGCGACGGCAAGATCGCGGCGGTGGGTGCCAACGCGACGATCCCCGCCGGGGCCGAGGTGATCGACGTGACGGGAAAGTTCGTGTCCCCCGGCATCATCGATGCGCACTCGCACATTGCGGCGGATGCCATCAATGAAGGGGGGACGGTCGTGTCGTCCATGGTGAGCATCCAGGACGTGCTCGACCCCACCGACATCAACATCTATCGCGATCTCGCCGGCGGCCTGACGACGGCCAACGTGCTGCACGGCAGCGCGAACCCGATTGGCGGCGCCAACGCGGTGATCAAGCTGCGCTGGGGCAAGAAGCGCGGCGAAGACCTGCTCCTCGAAGGGGCGATGCCCGGCATCAAGTTCGCCCTCGGCGAGAACCCGAAGCGCCAGGGCAATCCGACCCAGCCGAACCAGCCGGCGCGCTATCCTGCAACGCGGGGCGGCGTCGAGTACGTCATCCGCGACGCGTTCACGCGGGCCAAGGCCTACCAGAAATCGTGGCAGGAGTACGAGAAGACCAGGGCCGTCAACAAGGACGCGCTCCCGCCGCGGCGCGATCTGCAGCTGGATCCGCTCGTCGAGATCCTCGAAGGCAAGCGGCTGGTGCACGCCCACTGCTACCGCGCCGACGAAATCCTCATGCTCATCCGGCTCGCCGAAGAGATGGGCTTCAAGATCGCGACGTTCCAGCACGTGCTCGAGGGCTACAAGGTCGCGAAGGAGATCGCCGCGCACGGCGCCGGCGCGTCGACCTTCAGCGACTGGTGGGGATACAAGATCGAAGCGGAAGACGCGATTCCCTACAACGCCGCGCTGATGCACCAGAAAGGCGTGCTCGTCTCGATCAACTCGGACAGCGCCGAACACGCACGCCGCCTGAACACCGAAGCGGCCAAGGCCATCAAGTGGGGCGGGCTCTCGCAGGACGAAGCGCTCGCCCTGGTGACGATCAATCCTGCGAAGCAGCTGCGCATCGACAACAAGGTCGGCTCGCTCGAGGTCGGCAAGGACGCGGACGTCGTCGTGTGGACCGCGCATCCGCTCAGCAGCTTCGCCGTCGCGGACCGCGTCTACATCGACGGCATCCTGTATCACGACCGCGAGGCGGACGCGCGGAGGATCACGGACCTCGAGAGAGAGAAGGCGGCGCTGCGCGGCACGCCGCAGGCTCCTCCCGGCGGGGGAGACGGGGCCGGGCCGGCGCAGCCGGAGGCCTCGCTGGAGGACTGGAAGGCCCAGCTCGAGGCCGACGCCGAACGCTTCAGGGGCGGACCGCACGTTGCCGACGCCGCCGAGTCTCAAGCCGGCGGCCAGTCACCGCGGGTCCAGACCCCCCCGGGGTTCACGCCTCCCGGATCGCCGAACCCGGATGAGGTCCTGGCGATCACCAACGCGCGCATCGTGCCCGTCACCAAGGGCACGATCGAGCGCGGGACGATCATCATCCGCGGCAACAAGATCGCCGAGGTCGGCGCCGACATACCGGTGCCGGCCGGCGCGAAAATCATCGACGCGAGGGGAGGCTCGGTGTATCCGGGCTTCATCGAGACCAGCACCGACCTCGGGCTCAACGAGCCCGGCGTGCGCGGAATGGACGACGTCACCGAGATGCTCGACTTCAACCAGAACATCCGCACGCGGGTCGAGTACCAGGCCGACAGCGACGCCATTCCCATCGCGCGCTCCAACGGCGTGACGACGGCGGCGGTGATGCCGGGCGGCGGAATCCTGTCGGGAGACGTCGCGGTGATGAACCTGGACGGCTGGACGTGGGAAGAGGCCACCGTCAAGCCGAGTGCCGGCATCGTGTTCAACTTTCCGGCGATCGCCGGCGGCGGCGGACGGGGCGGTGGCGGCGGGCGCGGCGCCGGCCCCGGCGCCGGCGACACCAGCTACGACGAGCTGAAGCGGCGGCGCGATCAGCGGCTCGAGCAGGTGGCCACGTACCTGGCGCGCGCCCGCGCCTACGCCAAGGCGGGGCCGAACAAACCGATCGACTGGATGCTCGAAGCGCTGGTGCCGGTCATCGAGAAGCGCGGGAAGCTCTACACGCGGGTCAGCAGCTACCTGGATTTCGACGACGCCATCGCGTTCGGCGCGAAGGAGGACGTGGACATGGTGATCATCACCAGTCCGTTCGCCGCCGCCATGGGCGTGAAGGCGCTCGCCGGCAGGAACGTCCCCGTCATCCTCACCGAAGTGCAGTCGCTGCCGCAGAGCGAGGACGTGTCGCACAACTACAACTATGCGGCGGGCGACGTGCTGCAGAAGGCCGGGGTGAAGTTCTCGTTCTCGACCGGCGGCTACGACGCGGCGCGGCTGCTGCCCTACCAGGCCGCTCAGTCCGTGGCGTGGGGGCTGTCGAGGGAGGACGCGATCAAGGCGCTGACGATCAACGCCGCCGAGATACTCGGCGTCGGGGCGTCGGTCGGCAGCCTGGAGGAAGGCAAGATCGCGAACCTGTTCATCGTCGACGGCGATCCGCTGGAGATCACGACCACCGTCAAGAACGTGATCGTGAACGGGCGCGACGTCAGCCTCGAAAACAAACACTGGCTGCTCTGGCAGCGTTTCATGGGCCGGAAGTAGGAGGACAGCGCCATGAACAGAACATTCATCGCTGCCGCCTCACTCGTTCTCGCCATCGCGGCCTCGAGCGCGCAGGGGCCGGCGGCCACGCCGTACGCGATTCGCGGCGCAAAGATCGTCCCGGTGTCGGGAAGCGAGGTCGCCTCCGGCAACATCGTGATGCGCAACGGGCTGATCGAAGCCGTCGGCGCGAACGTCGCCATCCCGAACGACGCCGTCGTCCTCGACGGCGCCGGGCTCACCGTCTACCCGGGGCTGATCGACATGGGGAACTCGGCGGCCATCGACGCACCGGCCGCGGCCGGTGATGCAGGCGGCGGCCGCGGCGGTCCCGCGGCGGCGCCGGGCCAGTCGCGCGAGTCGCTCGAACGCGCCAAGCGCCTGTCGATCCTGCGGCCGGACTATCAGGCGGCCGAGCATGCGCGGATCGAAGGGCCCGAGCTCACGCGGCTGGCCGCGGCCGGCATCACCAGCGTGCTCGCCACGCCGGGCGGCAACATCTTCCGCGGCCAGAGCGCGCTGGTGAACGTCGTCGCGCCACCCGACGATCCGCAGATCGGCTCGGTCGCCGACATCCGCAGCACGATGACGGTGGTCGAAGCGCCCGTGGCGCTGCACGTCAACTTCAACCCCGGCGGAGGCCCGTATCCGGCCTCGCTGATGGGCGCGATCTCGTTCGTGCGCCAGTCGTTCATGGACGCGGCGTGGCAGCGTCAGGCGCTGAAGTACTACGAGAAGAACCCGGCGATCCCGCGTCCGACGTGGGATCCGGCGCTCAACGGGCTGCTGCCCGCGATCGATCGCCAGATTCCGGTCGCGTTTCAGGCGGACCAGGCGCGCGAAATCGCCCGCGTGCTGCGGCTGGCGAAGGAGCTCAACCTCCGCCCGATCGTCACGGGCGCGCGCGAGGCGGACGAGATGACCGCCGACCTGAAGGGGACCAGCACGCCGGTGATCTATTCGCTGAACTATCCGACGCGTCCGCGCACGCTGCCGCCCGACGCCGACGAGCCGCTCTCGGCGCTCCGCGCCCGCGCCAACGCGCCGAAAGCTCCCGCCGCGCTCAAGAAGGCGGGCGTGACCTTCGCGTTCGAATCCGGCGGTCTGGCGCAGCCGCGCGACTTCGTCCGCAACGCCGCGCGGGCGGTCGCCGCCGGTCTGCCGGCCGACGCGGCGCTGACCGCACTCACGCTGGACGCCGCGAGGATCGCCGGCGCCGCCAATCGCGTCGGTTCGCTGGAGAAGGGCAAGATCGCCAACGTCATCGTCACGACGGGCGACCTGTTCAACGAGACGACCCGGATCCGCTATGTCTTCGTGGACGGCCGGATGGTGAACCTCGAAACCGCCGAGCCTGGCGGCGGCCGCGGCGGCCGAGGCCGCGGTCAGTAACCATTGCAGACCGTCGATTGGCGATTGCCGATCGGCGGTTGCCGATTGGCGATTGTTGATCGACGGATTGCCCATTGTTGATTGGCAATCTCCAATCCCCATTCCGTCGATCACCAATCCGCAATCGGCAACCGTCGATCGGCAATCGCCAATCGCCGGTCTGCAATGTCAGCGGCCCTCGTCAGCCGTCGTCGTAATCTTCTTCGCGGCGGGCTTCGGCTTGGCGCGCTCCTTCAGGTGCTCCTCCATCTTCAGCCGCGGCACCCCGCGCACCATCCACTCCGGCGCCGGCGCGCCCATCAGGTAGTGATCGAAGTACTCCTTCATGCGCGCGGTGTAGTCGCGCTGGTTGGCGCGCTTCGCCAGGCTGTGGTTCTCGCCGACGTACTCGAGCATGATCACCGGCTTCTGCATGCGGCGCAGCGTGTTGAAGTACTCGACCCCCTGCGTGAAGTCCACCGCGCCGTCCTTGTCGTTGTGCAGCATCATCAGCGGCGTCTTCACGTTCTTCGCGAAGAACACCGGCGAGTTGCGGTAGTAGGCGTCCCAGTTGTCCCAGTAGCCGCCCTTGAACCGCCCCTGGCTGCTCTCGAAGATCGCACCGTTCACCCCGCCGCTGTTCTTGTAGACCAGCGAATACATGCTCACCATGTTGGTCAGCGGCGCGCCGGCGACCGCCGCCGCGAAGATGTCGGTCTGCGTGATCAGGAACGCCGTCTGATACCCGCCCCACGAATGGCCGGTGATGCCGATCTTCCTGGGATCGACGATGCCGGTGGCAATCGCGGCCTTGACCGCGGGGACCATGCACCACACCGCCGACATGCCGGGATCGTTCACGCGATACGCGATGTCGGGGACGAGAACGGCGTAGCCGTGGCTGGTGTACACCGATCGATTGAAGCCGTTGGCCGCCGGCGCGGCGAACTGGTTCGCCGTCTGTGACAGCCGCTCGTAGAAGTTGACGACGGTCGGATAGGCGCGGCCCTTCTGGTAGTTGGCCGGCAGGAACAGCGCCGCCTGCAGCTTGTCACCCTTGTCGCTCGTGTAGTTCACGAGCTGCACGCCCGAGGACCACGCGAACCGGGCCAGCTGCGGCCGCTGATCGGTGAGGCGCACGGCGTTCTCGAGCGAGGCGTCGGCGACGTAGTAGTCCGCCGGCTCGAGCGAGGTGCCACGCGTGAACACGTAGGTATCCGCCTTGCGCGCCTTCATCAGCACCGGGTACGAGGCGTCCGCCCAGCCCACGATCTTCACGCCCGTCGCACCGGGATCGAGACGGGCGATGCCGGCCTTCTTGGTCCACTCGCCGTAGGCGCGGAAGAACTGCGGTTTCGACAAGTCGATGCCGCCCTCGCGCTCGTCCGGCGGCTCGACCGCGTAGCGCTGCTGGTAGCGAATGCCTTCCTTCTTGCCGTTCACCGTCAGGTTTACGGCCGCGGCGCCGTCGATCGACACCTTCCAGACGTCCCACGCATCGCTGAGCAGGACCGTCCTGCTGTCGCTCGCCCAGCCGACGGCGTTGATCGGCGGCTTGACGTTGTTGTGGTCGTCTTCGACGTCGACGAACGACACCGGAAGCCCCTGCGTGATGTTCCGGTCCTTGCCGGTTGCAAACGTGAACACGTGGTAGTCGCCGTCGACGTAGTAAAGGAGGTGATTGCCGTCCGGCGACGCGCCGGAGAAGTACCGCAGCCGCGGCACCGCCATCCTGCGCTGACCGGTCTCCAGATCGATCACGAACACGTCCTCGTGGCGGCGTCCGTCGAGGCTGCCCATCAGCTCGTACTCGCGATCGTCGGTGCCGAAGCCCCAGCGGCTCTGCTTCGTCGACACGGTGACGTTGCGCATCGCCTCGTCGGCCAGACGGAGGAACTTCTTCGACGCGACGCGGTACTGCGCCACGTAGTTGAACGCGCGGTCGCGCGCTTCCTGCACCTCCTGCTGCGTCTGCAGGCGCGGATCCTTGTAGTGCCAGAGCACCAGATCCACCTTCTCCTCGGCCGGCTGGGCGTCGCCTCTGCCGCCCGTCTGTGGGCCGCCCGCGGTGTCTTCACCGCTCTCGTCGTCGGTCGACGTCGACGATGGGTCGCGAGGCTGCGGTTCGTAGAGGCCGAAGATCAGTGCCTGCAGGTCGTCCGTCCAGAGCGGGGAGCGATTCGGACTGATCGTCATCCCCCTGGGCACCGAGGCGTCGCCCGCCGGATCGAAGATGGTTCTCTTCGGCGCGCCGCTGCCGACGTCGGTGACGCCGAGAACGGAGTAGAACTTGTCGCGGAAGCCGCGGGTCTCGGTTCCCCGCAGCACGGCGAGCGCATCGGCCTTGTCGCTCCACGTGATGCGCTCGTACGTGGCATTGCTGCTGTCCACGACAGTGACCGTGCCGGTCGTCATGTCGCGGACCTGCAGCCCGTTCCCCGCTTTGTCGGCGGCGTCGATCGCGTAAGCGAGCAGACGGCCGTCCTTGCGGAAGGAGAACTCGCTGACGTTGCCGACGTTCAGTTCCGCCGCGGAGCCGAGATCGCGCAGCAGCAGATCGGTGCCGCGCGGTCGATCGGCCGCGGCATTCCCCGCGCCGCCGCCCGCCCGTCCGCCGCCGGATGCCGCTCCCGCAGCGTTGCCGCCTCCGCCTGCCGGCGGCTCGGGACCGAAGCGATGCAGCGCGATCCAGTTCGCCGACTCCCCCGAAAACGCGAAGCGGCGGATGCGCGGATACTCCTTCTTCTCGCCCGTCGCGAGGTTGACGAGCGTGACGCTCGACTGGACCGGGCGGCGCTGGCGGCGAAGACGCTGCGCCGCCGCGCGTGTCGGATAGGTGGTGAACGCCGCGAACCTGCCGTCATCCGAGAATGCCAAGGTAGAGGCGGCAGCGGCGGCGCCGCGCCCGCCGCCCGCTTCGGGCTGGGGCTGCTCGCCGGCCGGGAAGCGCCACTCCTTGTCGGTGCGCACGCGCGCGAGAACGATTTCCGCGTCCCCTTCCTGTGGCGCGATGCGGTAGCCGAACCATTGCCCGTCCGCCGACAGCACCGTCGAGCCGATCGCCTTCCATGCGATGACGTCCTCGATCTCGATCGGCCGCTTCGCTGCCGGCTGTGTCGCCGCGGGCACGAGATACGGACCGGCGACGAGCACGGCGATGGCGAGCAGGAAACGCGGACGACGCTTGAACATTCGGGCCTCCATGAGCGCGCGCTCGCGCGCCGGGGCCGCATGCTAACAGATCGCCGCGGATTTCGTCCTATACTGCGCGCCTGAATGATCCGCCCCGCTATCTCCCGAATACTCTGTGCGTTGGCGCTGCTGACAACGGTCGCCGCGGCCGCGCGGGCACAGCCCCCGGCGCCCCCGCAGACACCGGCCGAGCGGCAGATGCCGCGCGTGTTTCTCGACTGCAACCGCTGCGACCACGAGTACATCCGCAAGGAGGTCACGTTCGTCGACTACGTGCGCAACCGCGAGGACGCCGACGTCCACGTGCTCGTCACGCTGCAGGACACCGGCGGCGGCGGGCGGCAATGGACCTTGAAGTACATCGGGCTCGGCGAGCATCAGGGCATCGATCTGTCGCTCACCTACAACTCGCCGCAGACGGCAACGCCGGATGAAGTGCGCGCCGGCTTCGTCGAGGTGTTCAAGCGCGGACTCGTCCGCTATGCCCTGAGCACGGCGGTCGGACGCCGCCTGCAGGTCACGCTGAAGAAAGCCGGCGAAGCCGAAGAGGCAAAGCCGGCCGGCGGCGGCGACCCGTGGAACTTCTGGGTCTACCAGGTGTCGGGGAACGGCAATTTCAACGGCGAAGAGTCGTCGAAGGGACGATCGATCAGCGTCTCGTTCGACGCCAACCGCACCACGGATGCATGGCGCACCTCGATCGACGTCGGCGCGCGCTACCGCGACACGAGGTTCGTCCTCGACGACGACGAGGAAGAAGGATCGAGGCGGACGTTCCTCAGCATCCGCCGCGACATGGAAGCGAGCGGCATCCTGGTCAGGAGCCTCACGCAGCACTGGTCGCTTGGAATGATCGGCTCTGCCGAGTCGCAGACGTTCCGCAACTTCACCGCGAACACCCGGTTCGCCCCGGGCATCGAGTACAACTTCTTTCCCTACTCCGAGTCGACGCGGCGGATGCTCACGGTGCAATACACCATCGGCCACGTCTACCACCGCTATCGAGAAGAGACGATCTTCGGAAAGCTGCGCGATCAGCTGATCGACCAGCGGGCCGAAGTGGGCCTGAGCATGAGGCAGCCCTGGGGCAGCGCCAACGCCGAGCTCAAATTCGATCAGTACCTCACCGATCCGTCGAAGTATTCGCTGGGCCTCGAGGGGGGCGCCAACATCCGCGTCTTCAAGGGATTCTCAATCAACTTCTACGGCGAGTTCTCGCGCACCCGCGATCAGATCTACCTGCCGCGCGGCGAAGCGAGCACCGAGGAGATCCTGCTGCGCCAGCGGCAGCTGCTGACCGGCTATCAGTACTACATGAATTTCGGCTTCAGCTACACCTTCGGATCGATCTTCAACAACATCGTCAACCCGCGGTTCGGCGGCGGCGGCTAGGCCGCGGGACGGGACCGCCCGGACGAACTAGACGGCCCGCTCGACGCCGCTGACGCGCCCCTGATCGATGGTGACCACGACATCGGCGAGCTCTTCGGCCTCTTCGCGGTCGTGCGAGACATAGACGATCGGGATCCGCAGCTCGTCGCGCACGCGCAGCAGATACGGCAGGATCCGGCGGCGCAGCGGGACGTCCACGGCGGCGAGCGGCTCGTCGAGCAGCAGCAGCGACGGGCCCGACATCAGCGCGCGTCCGACCGCGACCCGCTGCCGTTCCCCGCCCGAGAGGTCCGTCACGCGCCGCCCGAGCAGCGGCGCAATCTCCAGCATTCCGACGACGCGATCGAGATCGGGCGACAGGCCGGGATGACGGCCGTAGAGCAGATTGCGGCGGACGTCCATGTGCGGGAACAGCGCGACGTCCTGGGGGACGTAGCCGACATGCCGCTTGTGCGCCGGCAGATTGACCCCGGCCTCCGTCGAGAAGAGCACCCGGTCGTCGATGACGATCGAGCCGCGTCGGGGCGTGCGAAGGCCGGCGATGGCGTCGAGGATCGTCGTCTTGCCGGCACCCGATGGACCGAACAGCGCCGCGGCCCGCGCCTCCAGCCGCACCGCCGCCTTCAGTGTGAAGCTGCCCTGCGTCAGCTCGATGTCGAGCGCGATCACGCCGTACCCCCGCGTTCACCCGGCTTCGGCGAAGTCAGCGCGATCAGGACGTTGGCCAGCCACAGCGACGCGAACGCGATCGCAACCGAGATGGCGACCAGCACGAGCGCCTGCGCGTCCTGGCCGGTCTCGGCGTGCGAGTAGATGCCGACGGCAAGCGTACGGGTCACGCCGGGAATGCTGCCGGCGATGACGATCGTTGCGCCGAACTCGCCGAGCGCCCGCGCGAACGCCAGGATCGCGCCGCCCAGGACCGACGGCCAGGCGAGCGGCAGGCTGATGGTGAAGAACACGCGCAGCGGCCGCGCCCCCAGTGTCGCCGCGACCCGCTCGTAGCGCGCGTTCACCTGCTCGAAACCGGCGCGCGCGGTGCGGACGAGCAGCGGGATCCCCATCACCGCCATCGCGAGCACGACACCCTTCCAGGTGAACACGACCTCGATGCCGAGGCGTTCCAGCACCCGGCCCACCGGGCCGCGCCGCCCCAGCAGCATCAACAGCAGCAGGCCGGTCGCGACCGGCGGCATCACCAGCGGAAGAGAGACGATCGTCTCGACCAGCGCGCGCCCCGGAAACGTCCGGCGCGCGAGGACCCAGGCGATGAACACCCCGGCCGGCAGGATCAACAGCGTGGCCGCCGCGGCGCAGGCCACGGTGAACCAGGTGATGTGCCAGACGTCCATGCTCAACCGGCAGGCCTGGCGGTGAACCCGAACCGCGTGAACGTTCGTTCCGCGGTCGCGCTGCGGAGGAACTCGAGGAACCGCGACGCAGCCTGCGCATTCCTCGATCCGCGCACGATGGCGGCCGGATAGACGATCCGCGGACCGCGATCGAGGGGGACCACCCACGCCACCGTCGCTCGCAGGGCGCCGCGCGCGTCAGTTCGATAGACGATCGCGGCGTCGGCCGCACCTGCCTCCACCGCGGCGAGCGCCGCCCTCACGCTTCCCGTCGGCACGATCCGCGGCTGGAGCGCCGCCCACAGTCCCTCCTTCTCCAGATACTGCCGGGCATACACGCCAGCGGGCACCGCGGCCGGATCGCCTATCGCGATGCGGCGAAATGACGGTTCGCCGATCTGCGCGATGCTGGTGAACGTGCGCGGTCGATCCGTCGGCACGACGACGGCGAGCTGGTTGCCGACGAGATCGACCCGCGTGCCCTCCTGGATCAGACCGGCGCCGCGGACGACCTCCATCTGCGCGGCGTCCGCGCTGATGAAGAGATCGACGGGGGCCCCCTGCACGATCTGCCGCGCGAGCACGTTCGACGCGCCGAAGTTGAAGCGCACGCCGCCGCGCGTGCCGGCGGCATACTCCTTCGCGATCGCCGACAGCGCGTCCGTCAGGCTCACGGCCGCCGACACCGTGACGGCAGCCGGCTCAGGAGCGTCCTGCGAGGCCAGGAACAGCACCAGACCGGCGGCGAGCAGCGTTGTGCGCACGCCGCAAGCTTAATACCTGCCGGGGTGGCGGGGGCTAGGGGCCGGCGTGTGGCGGCGGCTCCGCGAATCGCCGCAGCAGGACCAGGGACCAGGCCTGCACGGGCACCTGCTCGCCCGCGGCGAGCTGACGCCCCTTGCGATCGATATCCATGCCGTCGGGAATCTCGCTGGTGTCGATGGCCACCGTCCACTGCTCGCCCCACTTCGACTCCGGCAGGACGAACTCGACGGCGTCGGAGTGGGCGTTGAACATCACGTAGAAACTGTCGTCGACGGTGCGGCGCCCCTGCTCGTCCGGCGTCGCAATCGCGTCGCCGTTGAGGAACACGCCGAGGGACTTGGCAAAGCCCGCCTGCCAGTCCTGCTCCGACATCTCCTTGCCGGCCGGGGTGAACCAGCCGATGTCGCTCACGCTGTTGCCGTGGATCGGACGCCCCTGGAACCAGCGGCGCCGGCAGAACACCGGATGCTGCGAGCGCAGCCGGATCAGGTCGCGCGTGAACGCCAGCAGCCTGCCGTCGGCGTGCGCCCAGTCGTACCACGAAAGCTCGCTGTCCTGGCAGTAGCCGTTGTTGTTGCCGCGCTGCGTTCGGCCGATCTCGTCGCCGCCGCAGAGCATCGGCACGCCCTGCGAGGTGAAGAGCGTCGTCAGGAAGTTGCGCACCTGACGCTCGCGCAGCCGCAGCACGTCGGGATTGTCCGTCGGCCCTTCCGCGCCGCAGTTCCAGGAGCGGTTGTGGCTTTCGCCGTCGCGGTTCTCCTCGCCGTTCGCCTCGTTGTGCTTTTCGTTGTACGACACCAGATCGTGCAGCGTGAACCCGTCGTGCGCGGTGATGAAGTTGATGCTGGCGTAGGGACGCCGCGCCGTGCCCTGGTAGAGATCCGAGCTGCCCGTGAACCGGGATCCGAACTCCGCCAGCGTCTGGTCCGAGCCGCGCCAGAAATCGCGCACCGAGTCGCGGTACTTGCCGTTCCATTCGGACCAGAGCGGCGGAAAGTTGCCGACCTGGTAGCCGCCTTCGCCGACGTCCCACGGCTCGGCGATCAGCTTCACCTTGTTGATCACCGGATCCTGCTGGATGAGATCGAAGAACGATCCCAGACGATCCACGTCGTGCAGCTCGCGCGCGAGCGTCGACGCGAGATCGAAGCGGAACCCGTCGACATGCATCTCGAGCACCCAGTAGCGCAGGCTGTCCATCAGCAGCTGCAGCACGTTCGGGTGCATCATGTTGAGCGTGTTGCCGGTGCCGGTGTAGTCCATGTAGTAGCGGCGGTTGTCCGCCACCGTGCGGTAATACGCGGCGTTGTCGATCCCCTTGAACGACAGCACCGGTCCCAGATGATTCCCCTCGGCGGTGTGGTTGTAGACGACGTCGAGGATCACCTCGATGCCGGCGCGGTGCAGCGACTTCACCACCCCCTTGAACTCCTTCACCTGCTCGCCGCGGGTTCCCGAGCACGCATACTCGTTGTGCGGCGCGAAGTAGCCGATGGAGTTGTAGCCCCAGTAGTTGCGCAGGCCGCGCTCCAGCAGCAGCGAGTCCTGCACGAACTGGTGGACCGGGAGCAGCTCCACCGCGGTCACTCCCAGCTCCCGCAGGTAGGCCACCGCCACCGGATGGGCGAGTCCGCCGTAGGTGCCGCGCAGGTTCTCCGGCAGGTCGGGATGCAGCTTCGTGAACCCCTTGACGTGCGTCTCGTACACGATCGTCTTGTGCCACGGGGTGCGCGGCGGCGCGTCTCCTTCCCAGTCGAAGCCGTCGTCGACGACGATCGACTTGGGCATGAAGCGCGCATTGTCGAGATCGTTCTTCGAGTCGTCCGGCTTGTCGAAGTGGTAGGGGAACATCGCTTCGTTCCACGTCCACTCACCCTGGAACGCTTTCGCGTATGGATCCAGCGACAGCTTGTTGGGATTACACCAGTGCCCCTGATCCGGCGCCCACGGCCCGTGCACGCGGTAGCCATACCGCTGCCCCGCCTTGATCCCGGGCAGATAGGCATGCCAGCAGAGCGCGGTGAACTCCGGGAGCGTGACGCGGGTCTCCCGCCCCTCGTCGTCGAACAGGCAAAGCTCGACCTTGGTGGCGACCTCCGAAAACAACGAAAAATTGGTTCCGTTCCCGTCGTAAGTGGCGCCCAGCGGGAGCGGCTGTCCTGGCCAGATCTGCATCGCGGGCTGAGCTATGGCAAGGGGCGTGCCCGGGCCGTTCTCGGAGGGGGGCGGCGATTCGGGTAAGCTTCCGGCGTATGAAAAAGCTCGTTTTCTCGATCGCGCTCGTCGCGTTCGCCTCTGCGCCCGCGCACCGCGCCATGCAGACGCGCGACAGCGTATCGTCCAGGGACGGCCTCGTCGTGTGTACGTCAGCGCCCGCCTGTGACGCCGGCGCCGCCATCCTCGCCAGGGGCGGCAACGCGGTGGACGCGGCGGTCGCGACGGCATTCGCCCTGGCGGTGACGCTGCCCAGCGCCGGCAACATCGGGGGCGGTGGCTTCATGGTCGTGCGGCGCCCCGACGGGGACGTGACGACATTCGATTACCGCGAGAAGGCGCCGTTGAAGGCGACGCGGACGATGTACATGAAGGATGGCAAGGTGGTGCCGGCCCTGACCAATGCCGGCTACCTGGCCCCAGGCGTACCGGGCAGCGTCCGCGGTCTTGCGCTCGCGCACAAGCGGTTCGGGAAGCTGCCGTGGAAGGACGTGGTGATGCCGGGGGTGCGGCTCGCCGAGGAAGGGTTCGCGATGTCGGCGGCGCTGGCGCGCGGCCTCAACTCCCAGGTGTCGGGCGCGATGGGGAAGTTCCCGGCGTCGGTCGCCGCATACGGCAAGCCGGGCGGCGGCGCCTGGAGCGGCGGCGATCGCCTCGTGCTCACCGACCTGGGCAAGACCCTGCGCGCGATTGCCACCGACGGGCCGGACGCCTTCTACACCGGCTGGATCGCGGATCGCATCGCCGACGACATGGCGGCAAACGGCGGACTGATCACGAAGGCCGATCTCGCCGCCTACGAGGCCAAGGAGCGCGCACCGGTGAAGGGCACGTTCCGAGGCTTCGACATCATCTCCATGGGGCCGCCGAGCTCCGGCGGTGTCGCGCTGATCCAGATGCTCAACATGCTGGAGCACTTCGATTTGAAGGCGAAGGGAGCGGCCTCAGCCGAGGCGCGCCATCTCGAGATCGAGGCCATGCGGCGCGCGTATCTCGATCGGGCGCGGCACCTCGGCGATCCGGACTTCGTGCAGGTGCCGCTCGCCCGTCTGCTCTCGAAGGATTATGCGAAGACGCTCGCGGCGACGATCGATCCGGCAAAGGCCAGCAGCAGCGTGGAGCTCGGCAGGGACATCGTCACCACCACGGCGCAGGAAGCCGACGAGACGACGCACTACTCCGTTATCGACAAGGACGGGATGGCGGTGAGCACCACCACCACGCTCGAGGGCGGCTATGGCTCCCGCGTCGTGGTGAAAGGAGCGGGATTCCTGCTCAACAACGAGATGGGGGACTTCAACAAGAACCCCGGGATCACGCTGCCCGACGGGACGATCGGCACGCCGGCGAACCTGATCGATCCGGGCAAGCGGATGCTCAGCTCCATGACGCCGACGATCGTGGCGCGCAACGGCAGGGTCGTGCTCATCACCGGATCGCCGGGCGGCCGGACGATCATCAACACCGTGTTCAACGTGGTGCTCAACGTGACCGAATTCGGCATGGACGTGCGCGCGGCGGTGGACGGGGCGCGGATGCACCATCAGTGGCTGCCCGATCAGGCGACCATCGAGCGCTCCGGCGCCGCGGACGGCCTGCTTGCGAGTCTGCAGAAGATGGGGCACACGGTGAAGACGGGGACGAGCCAGGGAGACGCCAACTCGATCGGCGTCGATGCCGCCGGCGTGGCGTGGGGGGCGGCGGACAGCCGCAGCCCCGACGGCAAGGCGTCCCCCGGCTTGACTTCGGCGGCATCGAAGCAATAGTCTGCTTGGGATGTTCCGTCTGGCGCACCATCACCGGCACCACCACACCTGCTTCGGCGGGCCGGTCGAGTTGCGCCACTGATCATCTAGGAACACCAAGCGCTTTCTCGAAGCCCCGCCGATTCATGTCGGCGGGGCTTTTTGTTTCTGGGGCCACGGATTACACCGATTACACGGATGTACGCATGGATTTTTCGAAGCTCTCCGGGTTGATTCCCGCGGTCGTGCAGGACGAGACGTCGGGTGAAGTGCTGATGGTGGGGTTCATGAACGAAGAGGCGCTGGCGCGCACGCGGGCGACGGGCTTCGCGACCTTCTTCAGCCGCACGCGCAACGCGCTCTGGACGAAGGGGGAGACGTCCGGCAACCGGCTGCAGGTCTCGGAACTGCTCGTCGACTGCGACGACGATACCGTGCTGCTGCGGGTCAAGCGTCTGGGCGACGGCAACGTGTGCCACACCGGCGAGCGCACGTGCTTCAGGAAGGTGGAATAGGTCGTGGCGCGGCTCAGACTCGGAATTCCCAAAGGATCGCTGCAGGACGCGACGCTGCAGCTCTTCGCGCGCGCCGGCTTCAACATCTACGCGAGCACCCGGTCGTACTTTCCCAGCATCGACGACCCGGAGATCGAGTGCATGCTCATTCGTGCGCAGGAGATGGCGCGCTACGTCGCGGACGGCGTGCTCGACGCGGGCCTGACCGGCCTCGACTGGGTGGCGGAGCACGCCGCCTCGAACGGCGGCCAGTCGGGCGTCGTCCCGCTCGCCGATCTCGTGTACGCGAAGCAGAGCTTCGGCAAGGTGCGATGGGTGCTGGCGGTTCCGGAGGATTCGCGGTACCGGTCGCCGCAGGATCTCGAGGGTGCGACGGTCGCAACCGAACTGGTGAAGGCGACCGAGGCGTACTTCGCGCGGCTGGGGGTGAACGTCAAGGTGGAGTTCTCCTGGGGCGCCACCGAGGTGAAGCCGCCGACGCTGGCGGACGCGATCGTCGAGGTCACCGAAACCGGTTCGTCGCTTCGCGCCAACCGCCTCCGGATCATCGACACGGTCGTCGAATCCAATACCCAGCTGATCGCGAATCCCGAGGCGCTCGCCGATGCGTGGAAGGCGACGAAACTCGACAACATCGCGCTGCTGCTGCGCGCCGCGATCGAGGCGCAGGGGCGCGTGGGGATCATGCTCAACGTCCGCCGCGACGATCTCGAGCGGGTGCTGTCGCTGCTGCCGGCGCTGCAGCGGCCGACGATCTCGCCGCTGAGCGACGCCGGATGGGTGGCGGTGAACACGATCATCGAGGAGCGCACCGTGCGCGACCTGATTCCGCGGCTCAAGGCTGCGAGCGCGCAGGGCATCGTCGAGTACCCGCTGAACAAGATCGTGCTCTAGATTTGGAAATCTGGAAATTTGGAAATTTGGAAATCTGGAAATCTGAATGCGGATCGTTGAAAGCTCCGACGCGGGAACGGTCGCCAGCCTGCTGGATCGGGCGCCGCGGCGCGACGTCGCGCTGGAGCGGCGCGTGGCGCGTATCGTGACCACGGTGCGGCACGGCGGCGACCGGGCGCTGCTCACCTATGCGCGCCGGTTCGATCGGCTGACGCAGCCGATCGACGTGCCACCAGAAGAGATGCGCGACGCGGCGACGGCGGTGACACCCGACGTCCGGGAGGCCATCAGGGTGGCGGCCGGGCACATCGCCGGCGTCGCGCGGCGGCAACTGCCGCGCGGATGGACGACCCGGCCGGCGCCGGGAATCACCATCGAACAGCGCGTGACGCCGCTCGATCGCGTCGGCTGCTACGTCCCCGGCGGGCGCTATCCGCTGCCCTCGTCCCTGCTCATGACCGCGATTCCGGCGCGCGTCGCCGGGGCGCGCGAGATCATCGCGGCGTGCCCGCGGCCGGATGCCACGGTGTGTGCCGCGGCGCTCGAAGCCGGCGTCACCCGTCTCTTGAGGATCGGCGGCGCGCACGCGATTGCCGCGCTCGCCTACGGCACCGAGACGATCCCCAAGGTCGACAAGATTGTCGGACCGGGCAACGCCTACGTCGCCGCGGCGAAGGCGTTCGTCGCGGCGGACTGCGCGATCGATTTCTTCGCCGGTCCGAGCGAGATTCTGGTGCTGTCGACCACCGGGCGTCCGGCGTGGATTGCGGCGGACCTCCTCGCC
Organism: Vicinamibacterales bacterium; assembly: GCA_035699745.1. Lineage (NCBI taxonomy): Bacteria > Pseudomonadati > Acidobacteriota > Vicinamibacteria > Vicinamibacterales > Vicinamibacterales bacterium. The sequence goes on along the minus strand of DASSPH010000027.1, from coordinate 6,245 downwards.
CAGGCCGAGCACGACGAGCACGCGCGCGCGGTGTTCGTCACGCCGGACCGGCGCCTCGCGCGGCAGGTCGCGGACGAGATCGCGCGGCGGATGCCCGAGGACGGACCGGCCGCCGCTGCGCTGCAGCGCAACGGCGCCATCGTGGTCACGCGGTCGCTCGACGAGGCGGTGGCGCTCAGCGAACGAATGGCGCCGGAGCACGCGGTGTGCGACACGCCGGCGGTGGCGCGGCGGCTGCGGCGCGCCGGAACGATCTTCGTCGGCGACTACAGCGCGCAGGCGGCGGGCGATTACGCCACCGGATCGAATCACGTGCTGCCCACCAGCGGCGCGGCGGCGGCGCGTGGCGGGTTGAGCGCGGCGGATTTCGTCAGGGTCTCGACGATCCAGCAGCTCACGCGCGCCGGACTGAAGCGCATCGCGCCGACGGCGGTGGCGCTCGCGGAGGCAGAGGGGCTGCACGGGCACGCCGCCTCGATCCGCCTTCGTCAGACCGATGCGCCATCGGCACCGCGAACGAGAGACGCGAGAGGGCGTGCATGACCATGAGACTGCATTTGAACGAGAACACCGCGGGCTGCTCGCCCGCCGTCCTGGAGGCCTTGCGCGCCCTCACCCGCCAGGACGCGGGCTTCTACCCCGATTACGACGAGGCGCGCGCGGCGGTCGCGGCCTGCTTCGGCGTCTCTCCGGATCACGTCCTCCTGACCAACGGCCTCGACGAGGGAATACTCGCGGCCGCCGGCGCGGCGCTGCGCGAGCGCACCGCCGCGGTGCCGAACGCCGTCGGCGTCGAACCGGCGTTCGACATGTACGAAGTGTGCACGACCGCGCTCGGCGGACGCATGGTCACGGTGCCGCTCGGCGAGGGGTTCACGCTGGACACCGCCGCCGTCCGCGCGGCGGTGACGAACGAGACGCGGATCGTCTTCCTCGCCAATCCGCACAACCCGAGCGGCGTCGCCTGCCGCCTGAGCGACCTGCGAGACCTCGCATCCGCCATCGCGCCGGTGACGCTCTTCGTCGACGAAGCGTACGCGGACTTCTCGGGCGAGACCCTGATCGATCCCGACACGTTCCGCCACGCTCCGAACCTGGTGGTCGGACGGACGTTCTCGAAGGCCTACGGCATCGCCGGCCTGCGCGCCGGCGCGGTGATCGGTGCGCCGTCGACGCTCGGGCCGATCGCCCGGGTCGTTCCACCCTACAGCCTCAATGCCTGGGCGGCCGCCGCCCTGCCGGTGGCCGTCGCCGACCGTGCCTATCGCGACTGGTATCTCGAGCAGTCGGCCGCCTCGCGCGGTCTGCTGCAGGCCGCCTGCGAGCGGCTCGGTCTCGAGACCTGGCCGAGCCGCGCGAACTTCCTGCTGATCCGGGTCCGCGAGCCGACCGGCGACATCGTCTCGGCGCTCGCCTCGCGCGGCGTCGTCGTCCGCGACCGATCGCGGGAGCGCGGCTGCGAGCGCTGCATCCGCGTCACCGCCGGCCTCGTCGACGACACCCGGCGCGCCGCCGCCGCGCTGGAGGAGGTGTTGTGCGCCGCGCGGTGATCACGCGCGACACGCGCGAGACGTCGATTGCGCTGAAGCTCACCGTCGAAGGGCGCGGCAGGTACGACGTCACCACCGGTATCCGTTTTCTCGATCACATGCTCGAGCTGGTTGCCCGGCACGGCGCCTTCGACCTCACCATCCGCGCCGCCGGCGATCTCGACGTCGATCAGCACCACACGGTGGAAGACCTGGGGATCGCGCTCGGCGAGGCGGTCTCGAAGGCGATCGGCACCCGGCGCGGCATCAATCGCGCCGGGTACTTCGTCATGCCGATGGACGAGACGCTCGCGGTTGCCGCCATCGATCTGAGCGGCCGGCCTCACGCGGTGGTCGACCTGAAGCTCGCGGTCGACCGCGTCGGCGATCTGCAGTCGGAACTGGTGCAGGACTTCTTCGAAGGATTCGCCCAGGGGGCGCGCGCGAACGTGCACGTCAAGGTGCTGTACGGACGCTCCAGCCACCACCAGGTCGAAGCGATATTCAAGGCCTTCGCCCGGGCGCTCCGCGTCGCCTGCTCGCGCGACCGTCAGCTCGGTCGGGCGCTGCCGTCGACCAAGGGTCTGCTGTGAACATCGCGGTCATCGATTACGGCGCCGGAAATCTGACGTCGGTGCTCAAGGGACTTCGCGCTGCGGGCGCGGCCCCGACAGTGACGTCCGATCCGGACGACGTCGCAGGCGCCGGCGCGATCGTCGTTCCCGGGGTCGGCCATTTCGGCGCGACCGCGGCGATCGGCGCCGAGCTGCGCGCGTCGCTGCTGCGCGCGGCCGCCGCCGGCACGCCGCTGCTCGGCATCTGCCTCGGCCTGCAGTTCCTCTTCGAAGGCAGCGTCGAGGCTCCCGGCATTCCTGGCCTCGCGCTCCTGCGCGGCGAGTGTTTCCTCCTGCCGCCGGCCGACGGCGTCAAGATCCCGCACGTCGGCTGGAACACGCTGGCGCGGCGGAACGCCTCGCGCCTGCTGAGCGACGCCGATGACGGGGCGCAGGTGTACTTCACCCATTCGTACGCCGCGCCGGTCACCGGGGCGACCACCGCGTCGTGCGAGCATGGCGCCACGTTCGCCGCCGTAGTCGAGCGCGGCAACCTCTTCGGCGTGCAGTTCCACCCCGAGAAGTCAGGCGATGCCGGACTTCGCATCCTTCGCGCCTTCGTGTCGTCATGCTGAGCCGCCGGCTCATCGCCTGCCTCGACGTCCGCAACGGCTGCGTCGTGAAAGGGGTGCAGTTCGAGGACCTCGCGGATGCCGGCGATCCGGCCGCGCTCGCCCGCCGCTACAACCGCGAAGGGATCGACGAGCTGGTGATCCTCGACGTCACCGCCACGATCGAGAACCGGCGCGCGCTGGAAGACACGCTGCGCAAGGTCTCCGCGGAGCTCTTCATCCCGCTGGCGGTGGGGGGCGGCATTCGATCCGAGGCGGACGCCGCCGCCGCGCTCGATGCCGGCGCCGACAAGGTCGCGCTCAACAGCGCGGCGCTGGCGGAGCCGTCGCTGCTCACGCGCCTCGCGTCGCGCTACGGATCGCAGGCGATCGTGACCGCCATCGACGCCAAGCGCAGCGGCGATCGCTTCGACGTCTTCGCCCGCAGCGGCCGCGCCGCCACCGGGCGTGAGGCGGTGGAGTGGGCGCGCGAAGCCGCGGATCGCGGCGCCGGCGAGATCCTCCTGACCTCGATCGATCGCGACGGCACGCGCCAGGGATTCGACTGCGCGCTGACCGCGGCAGTGGCCGGCGCGGTGCCGATCCCGGTGATTGCCTCCGGCGGCGCTGGCACGTTCGAGCACTTCCATGAGGTGTTCACCGCCGGCCGCGCCGACGCGGCGCTCGCCGCCTCGGTGTTTCACTTCTCCGAGCACGCCGTCGCGGAGCTGAAGGCGTACCTGCGCGGCCGCGGCATTCCGGTACGACTCTGATGCTGATTCCTTCGATCGATCTCCAGGGCGGACGCATCGTCCAGCTCGTCCAGGGTGAGAAGCTGGCTGTGGAGACCGACGACTTCGACGGCTGGATCGCACGCTTCCAGCGCTTCCCGAAAGTGCAGCTGATCGATCTCGACGCCGCCAAGAACGCCGGCGACAACAGCGCCATCGTCACGTCGATCTGCGGCCGGCTGCCGTGCCGCGTCGGCGGCGGCATTCGAACGATCGCGCGGGCGCGCTCGGTGCTGGATGCCGGCGCGCGCAAGGTCATCATCGGCTCGTCGCTGTTCCGGGACGGCGCGATCGATGTCCCGTTTGCAGAGACGCTGGCCGCTCGACTCACGCCCGACCGCCTCATCGCCGCCGTGGACGCGAGGGGGGGCTGCGTCGCCATCGACGGGTGGCGCACGCGCCTGTCGATCACGCCGGTGGAGGCGGTGCGCCGGCTCGAACCGTACTTCGCCGAGTTCCTGTTCACGAACGTCGACGTCGAGGGACTGATGCAGGGGCTCGATCGCAAGGCGGTGCTCGCGGTCCGCGACGCCACCTCCCGGGCCGTCACCGCCGCGGGCGGGGTCACCACCGAGGACGACGTGGACTGGCTCGAGAGCGTCGGCGTGGACGCGGTCGCCGGCATGGCGATCTACACCGGCCGGCTGAAAATATGATCTCCTGAACCCCGGGAGGCTACGAACGTTTCGCGGAACCGCCCCGTCTAAGCGAACGGCGAGGAGATTTCGCGATGAAAATGCCCCAGATTTCGACATGTGCGCTGGCCGGACTGCTGGCCGTGGCCGGCCCCGCGCTGGCCCAGCAGGAGACCGAGCGCGTGGATCGCACCGCGTCCATTCGCGCCGGCGGCGAGCTCAGGATCAGGAACTTTTCCGGCACCGTGACGATCACCGCGTCGCGCCGCGGCGACATCGCGATCCAGGCGATTCGCCGCGCGCCCCGCGAGCGCCTCGAGAACATCAAGCTCGAGGTGAGAGAGACGGGCAGCGGCGTGACCATCGAGGCGAACCGCAAGTCCGAGGCCTGGAGAGATCGCGACGATCGAGGGCGCGATCGCAGTGACGTCGTCGAGACCCAGCTCGACATCCAGGTGCCTGAAGACGTGACGCTCGACGTCGACGTGTTCTCCAGCGATATCAGAGTCTCGGGTGTCACCGGCCGGCAGAAGCTCCACACGTTCTCCGGCGACATCGAGGTGACCGGCGCGACCGGATCGATCGAGGCGGAAACGTTCAGCGGGGACATCGAGCTGACGCTCGCACAGGGCGCGGGCGGCCGCGTCGACTTCGACAGCTTCAGCGGCTCGCTCCGCAGCGACGTCGACATCGCCACCCGGTCGTCCCGCCGGAACCGCGTGTCCGGAACGATCGGCAGCGGCGGCGGCAACGACTACCGGTTCAAGACCTTCTCGGGCGACGCGAGAATCAGGTAAGGATCGGGTGATCGGGTGATCGGGTGATCGGGTGATCGGGTGATCGCCCGATCGCCCGATCGCCCGATCACCCGATAGAATGCCCTGATGCGGCTGCGGCTCGCCCTCGCCCTCCCTTTCCTTCTCGCCCTCTCCGCCTGCTCTCGCCCGTCACCCATCTTTTCTCTCGAGAACGCCCGCGCGCACGTGCGGATGCTGGCGGACACGATCGGCAGCCGTCCGATCGGCACGCCGGCGAATGCCCGCGCGCGGCAGTACGTCGTCGACCAGCTGCGGCTGTTCGGCTACGACGTGCGGGTGCAGGACGTCGACGCGCGGCGGCCGGAGGTGGGCTACACGGCGAGGGTCGCGAACATCATCGCCGTCAAGGCCGGACCTGATCGCAACGCAATCGGGCTGCTCTCCCATTACGACTCCGCACCGGAAGCGCCCGGCGGAGCCGACGACGGCCTCGGCGTCGCGGTATCGCTGGAAGCGGCGCGCGTGCTGGGGGCGCGCGCCGATCGCCGCCATACGCTGTTCGTGCTCGTCACCGACGGCGAGGAGTCGGGCCTGATGGGAGCGGCGGGCCTCGTCACCGACCGCGACGTGATGGACCGGCTGAACGCGTACGTGAACGTCGAGGCGACGGGATCGGCCGGAACGGCGCTGCTGTTCGAGACCGGCCCGGCCAATCCCTGGGTGGTCAGGCCATGGGCGCGATCGGCGCCGCACCCGCGCGGCGGATCGTTCGCGATCGAGATCTATCGGCGCCTGCCGAACGACACCGACTTCTCCATTCTGAAGCGTCACGACGTCCCCGGTTTGAACTTCGCCGCGGTTGGCGACAGCTACGCGTACCACACCGCGCGCGACACGGCGGACCGGCTGACCGACGAGGCGCTGCGGACGACGGGGGAGAACGTCGTGCAGACCGTCATCGCGATGGACGGTCTCGACCTGCGCACCCGCACCGGCGGCGAGGCGACGTACTTCGACGTCGGCCGCACCGCCGCGCTGTCGTGGGGACCGATGGCCGCGTGGTTCATCGCGGTCGCGTCGCTGATCTGCGGCCTGCTGGCGTGGTTCAGGGTGCTCGGCGCCAGCGTTCGTCTCGTCGGCCTTGGACGCTGGATCTTCGAGGCGGTCTGGGCGCTGTTCGGCGTCGCGTTCGTCGCCGCCGCGATGGTCGGCTCCGTCTGGGCGCTGCGCTACGCACGCGAGGTGTATCACCCGTGGTACGCGCATCCCGATCGGCTGTTCCTGATGCTGCTGGCGATCGGCACGCTTGCCGGATGGCTGATCGTCCGGCTCGGCGCGATCCTGCCGCGGCGCGCGCACGGCGCGCG
>DASSPH010000026.1 GCA_035699745.1 Vicinamibacterales bacterium | reverse complement strand
ATACCGAAGCGATCGCCCAGACGATCCTCGGGCCGGAGCACGTCGAGAAGTTCCGGAAGAACCAGGACGTCGACCTCGCCTACAGCATCGACGGGCTGGGGCGCTTCCGCGTCAACGTGTTCCAGCAGCGCGGCACCGTGGGGCTGGTCCTGCGCATCATCCCGACGCGCATCAAGACGATCGACGAGCTGAACCTGCCGCCGGTGCTGAAGCGGATCGCGTCGGAAGAGCGCGGCCTGGTGCTGGTGACCGGGACGACCGGATCGGGCAAGAGCACCACGCTGGCGGCGATGATCGACTACATCAACGCGACGCGCCAGGCGCACGTCATGACGGTCGAGGATCCGATCGAGTACCTGCACCGGGACAACCAGTCGATCGTCAACCAGCGCGAGATCTCGGTCGATACCCAGTCGTTCGCGCACGCGCTGCGCGCCGCGCTGCGTCAGGACCCCGACGTCATCCTGGTCGGCGAGATGCGCGACCTCGAGACCGTCGAGACCGCCCTGCACGCCGCCGAGACCGGCCACCTCGTGTTCTCGACGCTGCACACGCTCGACGCGACCGAAACGATCAACCGCATCATCGCGGTGTTCCCGCCCCACCAGCAGCGCCAGGTGCGGATTCAGCTCGCCGCCGTGCTCAAGGCGGCGATCTCGCAGCGCCTGCTGCCGCGCGCCGACGGGATGGGGCGCGCCGCCGCGGTCGAGGTGATGACGTCGACGGCATTCATCCGCGACTGCATCATCGACAAGGACAAGACGTCGATGATCTCGGGCGCGATCGCCTCCGGCACGTCGCAGTACGGGATGCAGACCTTCGACCAGGCGATCTTCGGCCTCTATTCGCAGGGGCTGGTGACGCTCGAAGAGGCGCTGCGCTGGGCGTCGAACGTGGACGACTTCAAGCTCAAGGTGTCCGGCATCTCGACCACCGCCGACATGGCGCGAGACGAGATGGCGGCAAAGCTGGCCGCCCCCAGGCCCGGGAGCAAGCCCGCCGCACCGGCCGCGCCCGCCAGGCCGGCGATGCCGACGATCGAACGGTTCGGAGGACGATAGCATCGGGTGATCGGGCGATCGGGTGATCGGGTGATCGGGTGATCGGGTGATCGCATAATCGGTGAGCAGACGCGTGCCTCGATCACCCGATCACCCGATCGCCCGATCCCCCGATCGAACCGCCTACGTCGACGCGCTGCATCTGCTCGGCCGGCGTGAGCTCTCCGTTCACCAGCTGCGCGAGCGCCTCCGCGAGCGCGATCATTCCCAGGACGACATCGAGCGCGCAATCGGTCTGCTGATCGAGAATCGCGCGCTCGACGACCGCCGCGTCGCCGCCGCGTACGTGCGAAGCGCGCTGGCCGTCAAGGGACGCGGGCGGCTGCGGATCCAGCGCGAGCTGCAGGCCATGGGGATCGACAAGGAGGTCGCCGCCGAGGCGCTCGCCGAGGGGTTCGGCTCGGTCGACGAGCGCACGCTGATCGCGCGCGCGTTGAAGAAGAAGCTGCGGGGCAAGACGACGATCGCGACCCCCGCCGAGTACGCCCGCGTCTACCAGTTCCTCATGCGCCAGGGCTTCTCGCCGGGCGGCATTACCGCCGCCCTGCGTGCGTTCCGGCGCGGTGACTTCACCGACGATCACTGACGGCCACGGACCGCGCGGAGAACCGCGGGGCGGACCAACCGGTGTCGTCCGTGAGATCCGTGCCTCTATCGGAGGCCCGTAGTGAGCACCGACAGCAGGTGCTCGAGCTGGTCCATGTCGACCGGCTTCACGAGATGCGCGTCGAAGCCGGCGTCCCGGCTGCGCTGGCGATCGGTTTCCTGGCCGTAGCCGGTGATGGCGACGAGCTTGATCGCCGCGTGCCGGTCCGATTCGCGGAAGCGGCGGGCCAGCTCGAAGCCGTCCATCACCGGCAGGCCGATGTCGAGCAGCGCGATCGCCGGCGGGTTCTCGTCGGCGGCGCGCAGCGCCGCCAGGCTGTCCAGCGCCACCGTCACCCGGTAGCCGAGCGCGCCGACGTACTCGCGCAGCATGTCGGCGGCGTCCGCGTTGTCGTCCACGACGAGCACCGGCAGCCCTTCGCGCGGCAGGTCCCGCTCCGCCGACGCCGCCTCCGCCAGCGCGGCCGCCTCGTGCGCCGACGGCGCCGCCGGCAGGCGCACCACGAACTCGCTGCCTCTGCCGCGCCCTTCGCTGTACGCCTCGACGGTGCCGCCGTGCAGCTGGACGAGATTGCGCACGATCGTCAGCCCCAGGCCGAGGCCGCCCGCCGTCCGATCCAGCGTCTGCCGCTCCTGCGTGAACATCTCGAAGACGCGCGGCAGCATCATCGGATCGATGCCGATGCCGGTATCGGCGACGCGCACCGCCACCATGTCCCCCTCCAGCGCGCCTTTGATCACGACCCGGCCGCCGCCGTCGGTGTACTTCGCCGCGTTGGTGAGGAGGTTGGCGACGATCTGCGCCAGCCGCGCCGGGTCGGCGACGACGTCCAGTCCGCGCGGGACGCGGACGTCGAGGCGATGCTTGCGCTCCTCGAGGAGCGGACTCGCCATCTCGATCGCCTTCGCCACCGCGTCGGCGACGTCGAGCCGCTCGCGCCGCAGCTCGATCTTGCCGCGGGCGATGCGGGAGACGTCGAGCAGGTCGTCCACCAGCCGGACCAGGTGCCGGGTCTGCCGCTCGATCACGGTCCGCTCGTGCTCCAGCGCGGCCCCGCCGCGCAGCCGCATCAGCTGCAGCGCGGTGAGGATCGGCGCCAGCGGGTTGCGCAGCTCGTGCCCGAGCATGGCGAGGAACTCGTCCTTGGCGCGGCTCGCCGACTCCGCGTCGCTGCGCGCGCGCACCAGCTCGCTGACCTCGAAGACGACGACCGCAATCCCGTCGATCTGCTGCGTCGCATCGCGCAGCGGCTGATAGACGAAATCGAAGAACAGCTCCTCCGGCGCCTCCCCCCGTGTGCGCTCCACCCTCAGGCGCAGCTCGCTGCCGACGTAGGGCTGCCCGGTGGTAAAGACGCCGTCGAGCAGCTCGTAGACCCCCTGCCCGTCGAGCTCGGGCAACGCCTCGCGCACCGGCTTGCCGATGACGTCGCGATTGCCGATCAGCGCGAGGTAGGCGGGATTGGCGTGCTCGAACACGTGATCCGGACCGCGCAGGATCGCCATTGCCGCGGGGACCTGGCGGAAGATGTCGACGAGCTGACGGCGCTGCAGGTTCTCGACCGCGTGCATCGAGGCGCGGATCAGCAGCGTCTCGACGCGCGCCGTCAGCTCACGCGCGGAGAACGGCTTGACCAGATACTCGTCAGCCCCGGCCTGGAGCCCTTCCAGCCGCATCTCTTCCCCCGCCCGTGCCGAGAGCATCATCACCGGCACGTCGCGGGTCTCGGGGTTCGCGCGCAGCGCGGCGAGCAGTCCGAAGCCGTCCAGCTCCGGCATCATGACGTCCGTGATCACCAGGTCGGCTCGATGCCGCTGCATCCGCGCCAGCGCCTCCCGTCCGTCGCGCGCGGTGTCGACCACCCAGCGCGGCGACAACAGCCGCCGCAGGTAGTCGCGCATGTCGAGATTGTCGTCGGCGACGAGGATGCGGCCGCGCTCCGGCGGCCCTGCCTCGATCGGCGCCTCGTCGACCGCGAGGTCGGGCGCCGCGGCGGATTCGAGCCACCGCTCGGCTTCGACGAAGAAGGGCTGCACGCCGATCGCGCTCGACGCGAGCGCCGGCGCGGAGCCGATCCGCTCCGCCGGGAGGTGCGCGGCGCCCAGGGGAATCGTCACGCTGAAGGTCGTGCCTCGTCCGGGCTGGCTCTCGACGGTAATCGCCCCGCCGTGCAGCGCGACCAGGTCCTGGACGAGCGCGAGGCCGATGCCGGTGCCCTCGTGCGTCCTCGCCCGCGTGCCTTCGATCCGATGGAAGCGCTCGAACACGCGCGGCTGCTCCGCCTCCGGAATGCCGACGCCGGTGTCCTCCACCGACAGCGTGACGGCACCGCGCGCGGCGCGAATCGCCACCCTGATGCTGCCTTCGAGCGTGAACTTGAACGCATTCGACAGCAGGTTGAGAACGATCTTCTCCCACATCTGCCGATCGACGAAGACCGGCTCCGGCAGCGGCGGGCAGTCGACCTCGAACGCGAGTCCGCCGCGCTCGATCGCCGACCGGAAGTTGCTGGCGAGATCGGTCGTCAGCGCCGCGAGATCGATCGGCTCGTAGGTCGCCTGGGCGCGGCCGGCTTCCGCCCGTGAGAAGTCCAGCAGCGAGTTCACCAGCTTGAGCAGCCGCAGCTGGTTGCGATAGACCGTCTCCAGCTCGGGACGGTGCATGACGCCGCCGTGCGCCAGCGCGTCTTCGGTCGGCCCGAGCATCAGCGTCAAGGGGGTGCGGAATTCGTGGCTGACGTTCGAGAAGAACGCCGTCTTGGCGCGATCGAGCGCCGCCAGCGCTTCGGCGCGGCGCCGCTCGTCTTCGTAGACGCGCGCGTTGGCGAGGCCCGAGGCGATCTGCCCCACCAGCAGACCGAGGAAGCTGCGGCAGGACTCGTCGAGCGGACGGTACGGGTTGTGGCCGGCGATGAACACGTAAGACGGCCGCAGCTGCCCCTGCAGCGTGATCGGCAGCATGACGGCACGCGTCACCGGCACGTCCCACGGTCCCGACGGCCACGCCGCGTCGCCGGCCCGGTGATCCACGATCAGGTCGTCCGAGCCCTGCAGCACGCGGGCGAACGGCCAGGGTCCGCCGTCCTCGAGCGCCGCCTGGCTCGGGGCGGCCTGGTGATCCTCGGTGATACCGCTGCGCGCGACGAGCGTCGCGTGGGCGCTCGCCTCGTCCACCGCGTAGAGCAGCGCAAACGGAATGTCGCGCCCGTTGGCGGCGGCGCAGGTCTCCACCGCCGCGTACACCTCCTGGGCCTCGTTCGCACCAGCCAGCATCGAGGCCAGCATCTGCAGCGCCCCGAGGCGGCGCTCGCCGATGATCCGCTCGGTCTCCTCGGTCACGACGCAGAGGTTGCCCGCGATCGTGCCGCTGTCGTCGAACAGCGGACTGTAGGAGAAGGTGTGATACGTCTCTTCCGGATAGCCGTAGCGCAGGACGATCAGCATCAGCCCTTCGTCCCAGGTCGCCCGCCCCGACGACATGACCTGGTCGATGCGCGGGCTGACGTCCTTCCAGATCTCCGCCCACACCTCCCGCGCGGGACGCCCCAGCGCCGACGGATGCCTGGGACCGAGCGACATGCGCGCGTACGCGTCGTTATAGAGAAACGACAGCTCGGGTCCCCAGCCAATCCACATCGCAAAGCGCGACGTGAGCATGATGCGCACGACAATCCGCAGGCTTTGCGGCCAGTCGTCGGGCGGACCGAGCGCGGTGCCGGTCCAGTCCATGTCGCGCATGAGCGCGCCGACTTCGCCGCCCTGCTCGAAGACGTTCTGCATCGGGCTCCGATCCTATCGTGTTGTCACGGTACAATGTCGAGCATGACGTCGAAGGAGATCAGGCGCTCGTTTCTCAAGTATTTCGAGCGCCACGGGCATGCCATCGTCGCGAGCTCGTCGCTCGTGCCGGGGGACGATCCGACCCTGCTCTTCACCAACGCCGGGATGAACCAGTTCAAGGACCTGTTCCTGGGCAGGGAAAAGCGCGCCTACACCCGCGCCACGACGTCTCAGAAGTGCATGCGCGTGAGCGGCAAGCACAACGATCTCGACAACGTCGGCCCGTCGCTGCGGCATCACACCTTCTTCGAGATGCTCGGCAACTTCTCGTTCGGCGACTATTTCAAGAATGACGCGATCCCGTTCGCGTGGGAGCTGCTCACCACGGTCTGGAACCTGCCGGCGGACCGGCTGTTCCCCACCGTCTTCAAGGGAGAAGCCGGGATTCCGCGTGACGACGAGGCGTTCGCCATCTGGCAGCGGTTCGTGCCGCGCGACCGGATCACCGAGCTCGGCCTGGCGGAGAACTTCTGGCAGATGGGGGACACCGGGCCGTGCGGCCGCTGCTCCGAGGTCCACTACTTCCGCGGCAACGACATTCCCTGCGAGCGCGAGGCCGCCGGCCAGCCGTGCCTGGCGATCGATTGCAGCTGCGACCGCTACGTGGAGATCTGGAACAACGTCTTCATGGAGTTCGATCGGCAGCCGGACGGCACGCTGAACCCGCTGCCGGCGCCGTCGATCGACACCGGGATGGGGCTCGAGCGCATCACCGCCGTCATCCAGGGCAGGATCTCGAACTACGACACGGATCTGTTCGCGCCGATCCTGAAGGCAATCGGGGATCGCGCCGGCCGCCGCTACGGCGCGACGCTCGACGATCCCTCCGACGTCTCGATGCGCGTGATCGCCGATCACCTCCGCGCGATGACGTTCCTCATCGCCGACGGCGTCATCCCGTCGAACGAATGGCGCGGCTACGTGCTCCGCAAGATCATGCGCCGCGCGATGCGCCACGGCAAGAAGCTCGGGTTCACGCAGCCGGTGCTCCACTCGCTGGTCGACGTCGTCGTTCGCGAGATGGGGGATGCGTACCCCGAATTGCCGCGCAACCGCGACAACATCGTGCTGGTGGTGCGGAGCGAAGAGGAACGGTTCGATGCCGTGCTGACCGGCGGGCTGCCGCGCCTGGAAGAGGCGCTCGACCGCGCCGCGGCCGGGACGAAGGTGCTGCCCGGCGATGAAGCGTTCCGGCTGTACGACTCGCTCGGCGTGCCGCTCGACTTCATGGAGGATCTGGCGGGCCAGCGCGGCGTGACGCTCGATCGTGAAGGCTACGAGCGGGCGATGGAGGGGCAGCGCGAGCGCGCCCGCGCGGGGAGCACGTTCGAGGGGAAGCGCACGCAGGAGTTCTCCTACGCGTCTGACGCGGATCGGACGGCGGCGACTGCGCCTGGCGATCAGTTCGAAGGCTACACCGCCACCAGCGTGAAAGGGGTGCCGGTGATCGCAGTGTTCGACGGCGAACGGCGGCAAGCCGCGGAACTGAAGCAGGGGCAGACCGGGTACGTCGTGCTGGAACGGACGCCGTTCTACCTCGAGTCCGGCGGCCAGGTCTCCGACAGCGGCACGATCGCCAGCGAGGCGACCGGCGCCGTCGCGCAGGTGAACGGGCTGGCCAGGCTGGCGGCCAGCGGCCCGCGCGCGCACCGCGTCACCGTCGAGCGCGGGGTCTTCAAGCCGCGCGACATCGTGACTGCCACCGTCGATGCCGATACCCGCGACGCGACGCGGCGCAATCACACCGCGACCCATCTGCTGCACGCCGCGCTGCGCAGGGTCCTGGGCACGCACGTCAAGCAGGCGGGCTCGCTGGTCGCGCCCGATCGCCTCCGCTTCGACTTCGTACACTTCCAGGCGATCCGGCGCGAGCAGCTCGACGAGATCGAACGCATCGTCAACGAGCACATCTACCGGAACGCGCCGGTGCAGACCGAGGTCAAAGCCACCGAGGAGGCGATGGCGTCGGGCGCAATGGCGCTGTTCGGCGAGAAGTACGGCGATCGGGTGCGCGTGGTGTCGATCGGCGACGGCTCGTTCAGCAAGGAGCTGTGCGGCGGCACCCACGTGCGCGCCACCGGAGACATCGGTCCGTTCGTGATCACGCAGGAGAGCGGCGTCGCCGCGGGCGTGCGCCGCATCGAAGCGCTCACCGGCGCCGGCGCCGTGGCCTTTCAGCAGCAGCAGCGGCAGGCGCTGGATCGGGTGCTCGGCGCGCTGAACACCTCCGCAGACCAGGGGGTCGAGATCGTTCAGCGCCTGCAGTCCGACGTCAAGCGCCTCACCCGCGAGATCGAGCAGTTGAGGATGAAGGCGGCGCTCGGCGGCGGCGGCGCCGCGGGCGGACACGACGACGTGCGCGAGGTGAAGGGCGTGCGAATGATCGCGCGGCGCGTCAGCGGCCTGGAGAAGGCTGCGCTGCGCGGGTTGTCCGATACCCTGCGCGATCGCCTGGGCAGCGGGCTGGTCGTGATTGCCTCGGAGAACGACGGCAAGGTGTCGCTGGTGGTGTCGGTCACCAAGGATCTCACCGCGCGGATCCAGGCCGGACGGGTCGTCAAGGAACTGGCCCCGATCGTCGGGGGCGGCGGCGGCGGCCGGCCCGACTTCGCCGAAGCCGGCGGCAAGGACCCCTCGAAAATCGACGAACTGCTCCAGCGGGCTCCGGAGGTCGTCGGTTCACTTCTGTAATCGGGCGTGCAGGAACGGGACGCCGGAGCCGAAAATATCCTCGTAAGTCATTGACAACCCACGGCAACGCCCTTGCCGTTGTGGTAGAGCCCGGCCCGGCCGTACACTGTCGAGCTGGCACGAGGATATGCTCCGCATCGCACTCTCCACCGTCCTCCTGTGCGTGATTACGCCTGCCCTGGCGCACGCCCAGCTGTACTCGTGGACAGATGCGTCAGGGCGCCTGATCATCTCGGACCGGCCGCAAAGCCCCGCGGCCAGGACGTATTCGGTCGCCTACGTGGGCGCCGGGTACGGCGTCGTCAACGAGGCCCCGGCGTCGAAGCGCCGCATCACTGAATTCGACGACCTGATCGTCGAGAACGCCACCCAGCATGCGCTGCACCCCGATTTCGTCCGGGCGGTGATCCAGGCCGAGTCGGCATTCAACCCCCGGGCGCGGTCGGTGAAGGGGGCGATGGGCCTGATGCAGCTGATGCCCGGCACGGCCGCGCAGTACGGCGTGACGGACGCCTTCGACCCCGTGCAGAACGTCAAGGCGGGCGTCGCCTATCTGAAAAGCCTGCTCGTCCGCTTCGGCAACGACATCTCGCTCGCGCTCGCCGCCTATAACGCCGGGCCGAAAGCGGTGGAACGCTACGGCAACGCCGTGCCCCCCTACAAGGAAACCCGCAACTACGTCTCGAAGATCCGCGCCAACGCCGGCGCGGCGGCCGAGAGCGGACCGAAGCCGATCGTCCGCCGGGTGGAGATCGTCAACGGCCGGGAAGTCGTCCGGTACTCGCAGAAGTAGGCAGCCGCCGACCCGCCGGCCGCTCGCTCACCGCTGTCCGCCAGCCGGTACAATTGGGAAAGATTTCCAAATTCCCAAATTCCCAAATTTCCAAATCCCCTATGCGCCTTGACGTCTGGCTCGACGTGGCCTGTCTCTTCAAGACCCGCTCGGAAGCCAAGCGCGCGGCCGAGGGGGGCAAGGTCGACGTCAATGGGCAGGCGGCGAAGCCGCACCGCGACCTCAAGGAGGGGGACGAGATCGAGATCAGCCGGCCGTTCGGCCGGCGGCAGAAGGTCATCGTCCGTGTCCTGGCCGGGCAGCACATGCCCAGGGCGCAGGCGCGGCTGATGTACGAGGACGTGACGCCGAAGCCGACTCCCGAGGAAGTCGAACTGCGGCGGATGGCGCGGCTGGCGGCTCCCTTCGTGCGGCGGCCGGGGGCCGGCGCCCCGGACAAGCGCGAACGGCGGGAATTACGCCGGATGAAGCGCGGCGGGTCCTAGCGAACGGGCGCCGGCGAGGAAAGGTGTGCTAAAATCAGGCGTTTATGGCTAGTCACGAATCCGCCGTCAAGGCCCACCGCCAGAGTCTCGTCAAGCGGGAGGCGAACCGCCAGTACCGCGCCCGCCTCCGCGGCGCCCTGCGCTCGATCCGCGCCGCCATCGACGCGGGGGATCCGGCGAAGGTGAAGGACGCGCTCCGCAGCACGATTTCGCTCGTCGACAAGATGGCCGGCAAGAGGGTCATCCACCGCAACGCCGCCGCGCGCTACAAGTCGCGCCTGGCGAAGCGCGTCGCCGGGCGCAGCGCGGCCTAGCGGGCGCTACGGTCCGGCCGGGCCGCGAGGCGACGGCGGACGGCACAACTCCACCACCAGGCGTTCGAGCAGCACTCGCGGGTCTCCTCCTGAACTCTTCAGGTCGAGGTCCGTGCGGAACAGCGCCTCCACCGCCGCCGGGATCCGCCGTGGATCGTTCATCTTGTCCCGCACGAACCAGGCGAGCTGCCCCAGCACCTGATACGACACCGCGCCGGCGTCGAACGCCAGCGCGAGCTGGCGCAGCGCCTCCCTGGCATTGCCATTCTGAATCGCGTTGGTCACCGCCCAGTCGTCGTTCGCCGTTTCGGCGCTGACGATCTCGCGCGCGTCCGCCAGCGTGATGCCCGGCTTGCCGGTCGTGTAGAGCATCAGCCGCTCGATGTCGCCGCGGAGCCGGACGATGTCGAAGCCGGCGCGCTCGGCCACCAGCCGCGCCGCCGCCGGTTCGATCACCTGCCCCGCCTCGGCGACCGCCTTCTTCACCATCTGTTCCGCGATCCGCGTCGCCTGGTGCAGATCCGATCCGCGGGCTTCCTTGCCCGGCTTCAGTCCCCAGCACTCGACGACGGTGGCGTGTTTCATGATCGCCTTGCCGGCTTTGCGCGTCTTGTCGATGTCCGCGGCCGCGATCACGAGCGTGGTGGTCGGCGAGGGGCTCTGCACGTACTCGGTCAGCGCGTCCAGGTCGCTCGGCGGCTCGGCATCCTCGTCCCCCTCGGCGGGGTCTTCCCTGCTCCTGCGCTTCGGCTTCAGCAGCCGCTCGCCGCGCACCACGACGACGACGCGGCGCTCGCCCATCATCGGGATCTGCCGGCACGCCTGAACGATGGACGCCGGGGTGGTGGTCTTCTCCCCCGCGTACATCCGCTCGACGTTGAAGACGCGCAGCTCGTCTTCGACCAGCGAGCTGATGTCCGCCGCCAGCCGCGCGATCTCCGCGTCGTCATCGCCGAGCAGGAGATAGACCGGATCCGCCGTGCCCCGGGCGATCTGCTGCCGGACCTGAGAGGCCAGAGCCATCGGCTAAAAGGCTTCGAGAATCGAGCTGACGAGCGCGCGGGCGAATTCGTTGGCCATCCGTTCGCGCGCGTTGACGTCCTGGCCGAGGAACGTGGCCGTGTCGAGCGCGCTGGTCGGGTTCAGCGCGAACTCCTCGCGGTACTGCATCGACGGGTTGGACCACAGCACCGTGTTGGTGCGCATGTCCTTGAACTCGACGGAGGCGCTCAACGTCAACGCGTAGCGCGTCGCCTGCTGCGCCGTATTGAAGGCCACCGGCGTCAGTGTGACGGACGAGATGACGCCGGTGACCAGTCCGTCCACGCCGGTCGCGTCCGGCACGATCGTCCACTTGCCGCGGCCGATGAACTCGCTGCGGACGCGTTCGGTGACCTGCCGATCCAGCTCGAAGACCGCGGTGTTGTTGGTGAACTGCGGCACGCCGATCCGCTTGATGTAGGCCGGCAGAAACGATCCGCGTCCGGCCAGCGAGTAGCCGCATCCGCTCTGGAGGGCGGCGAGCACGGCCAACCCGATCCAGCAGTAAAGCCGACGCCTGGATCGCGTGTCTGCGAGGAACCGCGTCACTTGTCCCCCACGACGATGCTGACCAGCTTGCCGCCGGACACGACCACCACTTTCTTGACCTGCTTCCCGGCGAGGTGCGGCTTCACCTGTGGATCGCCGAGCGCCGCGGCGCGCAGCTCCTCCTCGCTGGTGCCCGCCGCGACCGTCACGCGGCCGCGCACCTTCCCGTTGACCTGCACCGGAACCACGACCTCGTCCGCCTTGGCGACCGCCTCGTCGTACTTCGGCCAGCCTGCGGCGAGGACGCCGCCGGCATGGCCCAGCGCCTCCCACAGCTCCTCTGCCATGTGCGGCGCGAACGGCGAGATCATCAGCACCAGCGCCTCGATCGCTTCCTTGAGCACTGCGATCGTCGACGGCCGCGCGATCGTCCCGACATCCTCGGGCTGGTCGCCGACCGGCACCGAGCGGCCGCCGCTGCAGAACGCATACAGCTCGTTGACCAGCTCCATCATCGCGGAGATCGCGGTGTTGAGATGGACGCGCGGATCGAGATCCAGCGTGACGCGGCGGATGGTGTCGTGCGTCTTTCGCCGCAGCGCCCGCTCGGCGGCGTTCAGCTCCAGCGTGCCGGGCTCGGGGATCCCCTCGCCGCCGATGGTTTCCGCGAGTGAATCGACCAGGCGCCAGACGCGCGCCAGGAACCGCCAGCTCCCCTCGAGGCCGGCGTCGGTCCACTCGATCTCTTTCTCGGGCGGGGCGACGAACATCACGTAGAGTCGCAGGGCGTCGGCGCCGTACTTGGCAATCATGTCGTCCGGATCGACGACGTTGCCCTTCGACTTGGACATGACCTGGCCGCTCTTCAGCACCATCCCCTGCGTCAGCAGCCGCGCGAACGGCTCGCTGAGGGCGGTCATTCCGAGATCGCGGAACACGCGCGTGAAGAAACGCGAATAGATCAGGTGCAGGATCGCGTGCTCGACGCCGCCGCTGTAGAAGTCGACCGGCCCCCAGTAGGTGACCTTCTCCGGATCGAACGGCAGCCCGTCGTTCTTCGGATCGCAGAAGCGGAAGAAGTACCACGACGAATCGACGAACGTGTCCATCGTGTCGGTCTCGCGGCGCGCCGCCCCCCCGCACGTCGGACACGTGGTGTTGACGAACTCCGGAATCTGCCCGAGCGGCGAGTCGCCGCGGCCGCTGAATTCCGCCGTCTTCGGCAGTTCCACCGGCAGGCTGTCGTACGGGACCGGCACCACGCCGTCCGTCTCACAGTAGACGACTGGAATCGGCGTGCCCCAGTAACGCTGCCGCGAGATGCCCCAGTCTTTCAGCCGGTACTGAACGGTGCCTTCGCCGATTCCGCGCGCCGCCGCATCCGCGGTCATGCGGCGGTTGGCCTCCTCCCAGGGAAGCCCGTCGTACTCCCCCGAGTTCACCAGCACGCCTTCCCCCGCGTGCGCCTCGGTCATCGTCGCGCCGTCCAGCTTCTCCCCTGGCTTCTCGACCACGACCGTGACCGGCAGGTTGTACTTGCGGGCGAACTCGAAGTCGCGCTGATCGTGCCCCGGCACACCCATCACCGCGCCGGTGCCGTAGTCGATGAGGACGAAGTTCGCGACCCAGATCGGGATCGCCCTGCCGGTGAACGGATTGATCGCCGTCCGGCCGGTGTCGAAGCCTTCCTTTTCGACCTCGCCGGTCATGCGCGCCGATCGATCCTGCGAGGTGAACTTCGTCACCCGCGCGCGGAACGCCGCCGGATCGTCCGCCGCGTCCGCGAACCGCTGCACCAGCGGATGCTCCGGCGCGATCACGATGAAATTCGCGCCGAAGATCGTGTCGATGCGGGTGGTGAACACCTCGAGGCTGGAGCCCTCCTCGAGCGCGAAGCGCACGCGGGCCCCTTCGGAGCGGCCGACCCAGTTGCGCTGCATGGTGAGGACCTTCTCGGGCCACTCCTCCAGCTCGCGCATGCCGTCCAGCAGCTCGTCGCCGTAATGCGTGATCTTGAAGAACCACTGCTCGAGCTCGCGGGTCGTGACGACCGTGCCGCACCGCCAGCACGCGCCGTCGACCACCTGCTCGTTGGCGAGCACGGTCTTGCAGCTCGGGCACCAGTTCACGTTGGATCGCTTCCGGTAGGCGAGCCCGCGCTCGAGCATCTTCAGGAAGATCCACTGGTTCCACCGGTAGTAGTCAGGCAGGCAGGTCGCGATCTCGCG
The DNA here is from genome assembly GCA_035699745.1 of Vicinamibacterales bacterium. Taxonomy (NCBI): domain Bacteria; kingdom Pseudomonadati; phylum Acidobacteriota; class Vicinamibacteria; order Vicinamibacterales; species Vicinamibacterales bacterium. The sequence goes on along the minus strand of DASSPH010000026.1, from coordinate 26,996 downwards.
CTCCCAGGCGTAGCTGATGCCGAGCCGCTGCAGCTGCCCCTTCATGTGCGCGATGTTGTCGAGCGTCCAGGTCTCGGGATGCGTGCCGTTCTTGATCGCCGCGTTCTCGGCCGGCAGGCCGAAGGCGTCCCAGCCGAACGGGTGCAGCACGTTGAAGCCGCGCATCCGCTTCATCCGGGCGACGACGTCGCCGATCATGTAGTTGCGGACGTGCCCGACGTGCGCATGGCCCGACGGGTAGGCGAACATCTCGAGGCAGTAGAACTTCGGCTTCGACGCGTCCTCGGTCACCTCGAAGGCGCGCGACGTCCGCCACCGCTCCTGCCACTTGGCTTCGACTGTCTGGGGTTTGTACTCCGGCACGATCCTTAAATTATAGCTTCGCGCAGCACCCTGATGGTCTCGTCGAGACACGCGCGCAGCGCGGCCAGGTCGTAGCCCCCTTCGGTCACCGCCGCGAGCGGACAGCCGATGCGCCGGGCGGTGTCGCGCAGCGCCCGGACGATGGCGGCGTAACCCGCGGTGCTGACGCGCATCGAGGCCAGGGGATCGTCCTCGTGCGCGTCGTACCCGGCCGAGATCAGCAGCAGCCCGGGCGCGTATTCCTCCAGCCGCGCCGCAACGGTCTCGTAGGCGCGTGCGTAGTCGGCGTCGGTCGCGCCCGCCGCAAGCGGAATGTTCAGCGTGAAACCCCGGCCGGCGCCAGAGCCGGTCTCGTCCGCGGCGCCGGTCCCCGGATAGAACGGGAACTGATGCGTGGACACGTACAGGACGCGCGGCTCCGTGTAGAACATCCACTGCGTGCCGTTGCCGTGATGGACGTCGATGTCGACGACCGCCACCCGTTCCACCCCGCGCGCGAGTGCGGCCGCGGCCGCGACCGCGACGTTGTTGAACAGGCAGAACCCCATCGCCGCATCCCGCTCCGCATGATGCCCCGGCGGCCGCACCAGCGCGAGCGCCGGCTCGCCGGTGTCGAGCGCATGATCCGCGGCCTGGACCGCCGCTCCTGCCGCGAGCAGTGCGACCTCGTAGGATTCCGGCGAGGTGTAGGTGTCCGGGTCCAGCTTCGCCGCGCGTCCGGCGATCCGCGTCATGGCGTCCACGTACCCGGCGTCGTGCACTCGCAGCAGTTCCTCGCGCGTCGCCGCGCGCGGCTCGATTACCCGCACCCCCTGGTCGCGCCACGCGTCCGCCACCGCGGTGAACACGTCGGCGCGCTCCGGCCCCTCGGGATGCCCCGGCGGCGTGGTGTGTTCGGCGAAGCGGGTACTCGATATCAGCAGCATTCAGTGTCTTTCACAGGAGAACCTGAGAACGGGAGATCAAATATTCTCTCGTTCTCAGGTTTTCCTGCTTCGAAGTCCGCGCGAGCCGGCCACGATCTGTTGGGCCCGCAGTTCCAGTGCGCTCAGGGTGCGCTGCAGCTGCTCGACCCCGGCGTCGATCGTCGGATCCTGCGTGTCGCGGATTTCGAGCGGCTGACCGATCGCCAGGGCGATTCGCGCGAACGGCTTCGGGATTTGCGTGCGATCCCAGCTCTTCATCGTCCACGACGAACTGGACTCGATGTGGAACGGCAGGATCGGCTGGCCGGTCGCGCCGGCGAGGAACACCGCGCCGGGCTGCGCCACGCGCGCGGGACCGCGCGGACCATCGACGGTGAAGGCGGCCGGCTTTCCCGCCGCGAGATCGCGCCGCAACTGCACCAGCGCCCGCGCCCCGCCGCGCGACGTCGATCCGCGCGCCGTGCCGTAGCCGAACCGCCGGATGATCCCGGCGATCCACTCGCCGTCGAAGTTCTGGCTGGTGATGACGACGATGCCGCGGCGCTTCCAGAACAGCGTGGCGGGCAGAATGCGTCCGTGCCAGAACGCGAAGATCGGCTGCCGGCCGGAAGCGACGATGGCGTCGTAGTGCGCGTAGCCATCGACGCGCCAGCGATAGGTCGCGCCGAGCACCCGGATCAGCGGAGCGGCACCCGCCGAAATCAGGGCCGCCCGTCGAAGCTGCGCCGGCGAGAGAGCGGATTCCTGCGTCAGAAGCTCACGCTACCCGATTCCAGATTCCCAGATTCCCAAATTTCCAAATTTCCAAATCCTACATGCCTTCGTAGTGGGGGCCGCCGCCCCCTTCCGGAGGCACCCAGTCGATGATCTGATACGGATCCATGATGTCGCAGGTCTTGCAGTGGACGCAGTTCGAGGCGTTGATCTGCAGCTTCTTTCCCCGCGCCCCGTCGTCCACCATCTCGTAGACGTTCGCCGGGCAGAAGCGGATGCACGGGTTGCCGTACTCCTCGCGGCAGCGCGTGGCGCACACGTTCGCGTCGTGCACGATCAGGTGCGACGGCTGATCCTCCGGGTGGCGCGTGCCGGAATAGTGGACGCCGGTGAGGCGATCGAAGGTGAGCTGGCGATCGATCCTGACCGGGTTCACCGGTGTGTCGGGATCGGGCCGCGCGTCCTTGTAGTACTCGCCGAGCTTCTGGATGCGCGTCCAGCCGCCGTGCGACGGCAGCGGATCGCGGAACCACCAGCCGCCGGTGACGAGCGACAGCCCCGCGAACATCGCCCCGGCGAACGAACCGTAGCCGAACGCCTGGTGGACGTTGCGGACCGGATACAGTTCCTTGCGGACCGCGCTGGCGTTGATGCGCGACTCGTAGGCCTGCAGCGCCGCCTCCGAGGTATCCCCCTTGCGAATCGCCTCGAAGCAGGTCTCCGCCGCGAGCATCCCCGACCGCATGGCGAGGTGGATGCCCTTCAGCCGCGCCGAGTTCATCAACCCGGCGGCGTCGCCCGCGATCAGCGCGCCGCCGGCGTACAGCTTCGGCACCGTGTGCCAGCCGCCTTCCGGCAGCGCCTTCGCGCCGTACCGCACCAGCGTCGCCCCCTGCAGCATCGAGGCGATGAGCGGGTGCCGCTTGAAATGCTGGAACGCGATGTGCGGGTCGAACATCGGGTCCTTGTAGTCCAGCCCCGTCACCAGCCCGAGCGAGACGAGGTTGTCGGGCAGCGAATAGACGAAGCCGCCGCCGAACTCCTCGTTGCGCAGCGGGAACCCCATCGTGTGCATCACGCGGCCCGGCGTGGTGCGTCCCGGCGGCAGCTCCCACAGTTCCTTGATGCCGATCGCGTAGACCTGCGGGCTCCTGCCGTCGTCCAAACCGAGCTGCCGTACCAGCGACTTGGTGAGGTTGCCGCGGACGCCGTCGGTGAAGATCGTCACCTTGGCGTGGATGTCGACGCCCGGCTCGAAGGTCGGCTTGCGCTGCCCGTGCTTGTCGATGCCGCGATCGCCGGTGCGGACGCCGATCACGCGAGCCGGCTGCGCGGCGGTATCGAACAGCACTTCGGTCGCGGGGAAGCCGGTGAACACGTCGACGCCTTCCGCTTCCACGAGCCCGCCGAGCCACTTCACGAAGCGGTTCAGCGAGATGATGTAGTTGCCGTGATTGCGGAAGAACGGCGGCGTGATCGGCAGCCGCACCTTGCCGGTGCGGGTCAGGAAGTAGATGTCGTCGCCGTGCACCTCGGTGGCGAGCGGCGCTCCCTTCGCCTTGAAGTCCGGGATGAGGTCGCGGAGCGTCGAAGGGTCGAGCACCGCGCCGGACAGCATGTGCGCGCCGGCCTCGCGCGCCTTTTCGAGCACCGCGATTGCCAGGGGCTCGCCCCCCTTTTCTTTCTGCAGCTGCGCGAGCCGCAGCGCTGCCGACATGCCGGCGGGTCCGCCGCCGACGATGAGGACGTCGACTTCGAGAACCTCGCGTTCGGCCACGCTACTTGTTCAATTCCGCAATCATCGCCGGCACCACCTCGAAGAGATCGCCGGCAATGCCGTAGTCGGCGATCTCGAAGATCGGGGCTTCCGGATCCTTGTTGACGGCGACGATCGTGCGGGCGCCCTTCATGCCGACCAGGTGCTGGATGGCGCCGGAGATGCCGAGCGCGACGTACAGCCGGGGCGCGACCGTCTGCCCGGAGCTGCCGATCTGCCGATCCATCGGCAGCCAGCCGGCATCGCAGATCGGCCGCGAGGCGGCGATCTCGGCGCCCATCGCCTGCGCGAGCTGCTGGGCGAGCTGCAGGTGTTCCTGCGCCTTGATGCCGCGGCCGACCGACACGATCCGCTCCGCCTGCGACAGGTCGACGGCCTGCTTCGCTTCCTTGAAGGGCTGCTCGGGACGCTGCCGGATCCTGGAGGCGTCGATGGCGATCGCCGCCTTCCGCACCGCCGCCGGCGCGCCGCCGGCCTTCATGGCATCCGCGCGGTAGGCGCCGATCTGGAACGTCGCCAGGTGCGCCCCCTCGACGGCAACGTCGGCCTGCAGCTTGCCCTGGAACATCGGCCGCACGTAGGCGCCGTCCTTCACGGCGACGCAGTCGGTGATCAGCGGCCGGTTGAGGCGGGCCGCCAGCGCCGGCGCGAAATCGCGGGTCTGGTACGTGTGCGGCAGGAACACGCGATCCGGTTTCTCGGCGTCGATCAGCGCCTGCAGCGCGAGGACGAAGCCGTCGGCGGTGTAGTCCTTCAGCGCGGCGTCGTCCACGGCAATCACTTCGGCGAGGTCGGCGGCGGCAACCTCCGCCGCCACCGTGTCGACGCCGGAGCCCAGCACGGCGGCCTTGACGGGCCCTGAGGCCTGCGCGCTCGCGGCCTGCGCCGCGGCGATCGTCTCCAGCGTGGCGCGGTTCAGTTTGCCGTCGCGATGTTCGGCGATGACGAGAATCACAGCGCCCTCGCTTCCTCGCGCAGCCGCTTCACCAGCTCTTTCGCGGCCTCGGCCGGGGAGCCGGCGAGCATCTGCGTCTTCTTCCCCTTCTCGGGGAAGTAGAGGCTGGTGATGCGCTGCGCCGGCGCGGCCGCCGGCGGCGTCACCTTCCTGATCTCCTTCTTCTTCGCCGCCATGATCCCCTTGAGCGTGGCGTAGCGCAGCTGGTTGATGCCGCTCTGGATGGTCAGCAGCGCCGGCATCGGCAGGGCCACCCACTGGAACCATCCGCCTTCGAGCTCGCGCTTCACGCGCAGCAGCCCGCCGTCCCCCTGCTGCACTTCCATGATGATGGTCGCGTGCGGCATGCCGAGCTTCTCGGCCAGGATGACGCCGACCTGCCCGAAGCCCTGATCGTCGGACTGCAGCCCGGTCAGGACCAGGTCGACCGCTTCGTCCTTGATTGCCGCCGCCAGCGCGTCGGCGATCACGCTCGCGTCGGCGGTCGCCAGCGCGTCCGCTTCGACGTGGATCGCGCGATCGGCGCCGCGGGCGAGCGCCTCGCGGATGACCTGCGTGGCACGGGCGGGACCGGCGCAGCACGCCACGACCTCGCCGCCATGCTTCTCCTTGAGCCGCAGCGCTTCTTCGAGCGCGTAAGCGTCAGGCTCGTTCAGCTCGAACCCCGCATCCTGATCGCGGATCCAGGTCTTCTGATCGTTGACGCGCAGCTGCCACTCTCGCGTCACCACTTGCTTGATACAGACGACAATTTTCATGGTCTTGGCGCTCGGGGCCGGCTTCGCGCCGGTTCCCAGCGGCCCCTCGCTTGAGCTCCCTGCGCGACCGGCGTGCGAATCACGCGTGCGGGTCGAACCTCTTCATCAACAGCGTGCCGTTGGTCCCGCCGAACCCGAACGAGTTGGACAGCGCGTAGTTGATGGTCATCGGTCTGGGCGTGTACGGCACGTAGTCGAGATCGCACGCCGCGTCGGGGTTGTCGAGATTGATGGTCGGCGGGGCGATCTGGTGCTTGATCGCCAGGGCGGTGATGCCCGCTTCCAGCCCGCCGGCGGCGCCCAGGAGGTGCCCGGTCATCGACTTGGTCGACGACAGCGCCAGCTTGTAGGCGTGCTCGCCGAACAGCTTCTTCACGCCGCGCGTCTCCGTCGGATCGTTGATCGGCGTCGACGTGCCGTGCGCGTTGATGTAATTCACCTCGGACGGCTGAATGCCCGCCTTGTTCAGCGCCATCGTCATCGACCGGATCGCGCCGTGCGCTTCTTCGGGCTGGCCGGTGAGGTGATAGGCGTCGGAGGTCAGGCCGTAGCCGACCAGCTCGCAGTAGATGCCGGCGCCGCGCCGGGTGGCCGACTCGAGCGTCTCGAGGATGCAGATGCCGGAGCCCTCGCCCATCACGAAGCCGTCGCGATCCTTGTCGAACGGACGGCTGGCGCGATGCGGCTCGGCGTTGCGCGTCGACAGCGCGCGCATCGCGGCGAAGCCGCCGACGCCCATCGGGGTAATCGCCGCTTCCGAGCCGCCGGCGATCATGACCTCGGCGTCGCCGCGGCGGATGATCTCGTAGGCCTCGCCGATGGCGTGCGCCGAGGCGGTGCACGCCGTGCACGTCGCCAAGTTCGGGCCGCGGGCGTTGAAGCGGATCGAGACCTGGCCCGCGGCCAGGTTGATGATCGAGGCGGGAATGAAGAACGGAGAGATGCGGCGCGGGCCGCCCTTCATCAGCTCCTGGTGCTCGCGCTCGATGGTCTGGAACCCGCCGATGCCGGAGGCGATGTAGACGCCGACATGGTCGGCGAGATCCGCCGTGACCTGCAGCCGGGCGTCGTCCACCGCGAACTGCGAGGCGGCCAGCGCGAACTGGATGAAGACGTCCATCTTCTTGACGTCTTTCTTGTCCACGAACTGCAGCGGGTCGAAGCCCTTGACCTCGCCCGCGATTCGCGCCGAGAAGCTGGACGCATCGAACCGGGTGATCGGCCCGATGCCGCTCCGGCCGGCGAGCAGGGCTTCCCAGTTCGCCTGCGTTCCGATGGCGAGCGGGGACACCAGCCCGACGCCCGTCACCACAACGCGCCTGCCGCCGGTCATTTCTTGGACTTGGCGTGGGACTCGATGTACTCGATGGCTTCCTTCACGCGCGTGATCTTCTCGGCGTCCTCATCGGGGATCTCGATCCCGAACTCCTCCTCGAACGCCATCACGAGCTCGACGGTGTCGAGCGAGTCGGCGCCCAGGTCATCCACGAACGACGCATCCGGCGTCACTTCCTCTTCGTCGACCCCGAGCTGCTCGACGATGATGCTCTTCACCTTGTCTGCTACGGCCATCTAAACACCCTCCAAACTCACCTACATGTACATGCCGCCGTTGACGGCAAGGACCTGTCCAGTAATATACGCCGCCTCGTCCGATGCAAGGAAACAGACCGCCGCCGCGATGTCGTCCGGCGTGCCCAGCCGCTTCAAGGGAATGCGGGCGGACCAGTCGTCGCGCGCGGCGTCGGTGATGGCGCGCGTCATGTCCGTTTCGATCAGCCCCGGCGCCACCACGTTCACGGTGACGTTGCGCGAGGCCACTTCCTGCGCCACCGACTTGGCGAACCCGATCAGTCCCGCCTTGGACGCCGCGTAGTTCGCCTGCCCCGCGTTGCCGCCCTGCCCGACCACCGAGCTGATGCAGATGATGCGGCCGCTGCGCTGCCGGATCATCGGCTTCAGCACGGCCTGCGTCAGCATGAACGCGGCCGTCAGGTTGGTGGCGATGACCGCGTCCCAGTCATCGCGCTTCATCCGCAGCATCAACTGGTCGCGGGTGATGCCGGCGTTGTTGACCAGCACGTCGATGCGGCCGTGCCGTTCGAGCGTGGCGGCGACCAGCCGTTCGATCGCCGCGGGATCGGCGACATCCGCGGCCGCCGCTTCAGCCTTGCCGCCGGCGGCGACGATCGCGTCGGCCGTCGCCCTGGCGTTGTCGCCGCGCGCGGCGCCGATCACCACCGCCCCCTGCGCCGCCAGCTTCGCTGCAATCGCCCGGCCGATCCCGCGCGACGCGCCGGTGACGATCGCGACCCGTCCCGTCAAATCGATCATAGCTTCAATGCGTCGAGCCCGGCCGCATCCTCGACGCTGTAGACCGCAACCTCGCGGTCGATCTTCTTGATCAACCCCGCGAGCACGGTGCCGGGACCCAGTTCGACGAACGTCCGTGCGCCGTCGGCGATCAGCCGCCTGACCACCTCTTCCCAGCGGACCGGCGACGACACCTGGCTGATCAGCGCCTCGATCGATTCGTCGGCGCGGCGCTTCGGCAGCGCGTCCACGTTGGCGACGATGGGAAAAGCCGGATCGGCGGCAGACAGCGCTCGCAGTTCGGGCGCGAGCCGTTCCTCCGCCGGTTTCATCAGCGGACAGTGGAACGGCGCGGACACGGCGAGCGGCATCACGCGGCGGGCGCCAAGCTCCTTCGCGCGCGCGCCGGCGCGCGTCACCGCGGCGGCATGGCCGGCGATCACCACCTGGCCCGGCGCGTTGAGATTCGCCGGCGTGACGACGTCCCCCTGGGCGGCCTCCGCGCACGCGCGCCCGGCCGTGTCGGCGTCGAGCCCCAGGATCGCCGCCATCGCCCCTTCGCCGACCGGCACCGCCTCCTGCATGTATCGCCCGCGGCGCCTCACCGTGCGCAGCGCATCCGCGAAGGATAGCGTACCGGCCGCGACGTGCGCCGAGTACTCGCCGAGACTGTGGCCGGCCGCGAACGCCGGCTGCAGCCCGCGCGAGGCCGCCAGCCGGGCCACGGCGGTGCTCATGGCGACGATCGCCGGCTGCGTGTTCTCGGTCAGCATCAGGCGATCGGCCGGCCCTTCGAAGCACAGCGTGCTCAACGATTCGCCCAGCGCCGCGTCGGCTTCGGCGAACGTCTCGCGGCAGATCGGGAACGCCTCTGCGAGCGAACGTCCCATTCCCACCTTCTGCGAGCCTTGCCCGGGGAAGACAAACGCGATCATTTGAGGGATCGGGGGATCGGGGATCGGGCAACGGAGATCGGGGAGAGATCGCGCGTGAGCCGGCCGATCAGATCCTCGTTCACCGCGCGCACGGCCATCGTGACCGCGTTGGCGACCGCCTTCGGGGACGAGCGGCCGTGGCCGACGATGCAGAGGCCGTCGAGGCCGACCAGCGGCGCGCCGCCGTACTCGGAATAGTCGACGCGGCGGCGGAAGCGGCGGAAGGCCTGGCGCGACAGGACGTAGCCGACGCGGCCGCCGAAGGTCGCCGCCAGCTCGTCGTGCAGCAGGGCTTCGACCGTCTCGACCAGCCCTTCACTGAGCTTGAGCGTGACGTTGCCGGTGAAGCCGTCGCAGACGATCACGTCGGCGTCGCCGGAGTAGACATGCCGTCCTTCGACGTTGCCGATGAAGGTGATCGGCGCCGACTTGAGCAGCTGGTGCGCTTCGCGGATCAGCTCGTTGCCCTTGGTTTCTTCTTCGCCGATCGAGAGCAGCGCGACGCGCGGCGACTCGACGCCGAGGGCGACGCGCGCATAGGCCGATCCCATGACGGCGAACTGCACGAGATGCGCGGCGCGGCAGCCGACGTTGGCGCCCGCATCGAGCAGCACCGCGGGGCTGCGGCGGGTCGGAATGATGGTGGCGAGCGCCGGACGATCGACGCCGGGCAGCAGGCCGAAGGCGGCGTGCGCCGCCATCACGGACGCGCCGGTGTGGCCGGCGCTGAACAGCGCGTCGGCGCGGCCGTCGCGCACCGCCTCGGCGGCGACGCGGATCGAGGCGCGCGGCTTGCGCCGCAGCGCCTGGGCGGCGCCTTCGGACATCTCCACGCGCTCGGGCGCGTCGGCGATCTGCACGTCGATGCGGCGGAAGAGGCTGGCGACCGGATGGCGGGCCAGTTCGCTTTCGATCACCGCCGCGTCGCCGACGAGCAGCAGTCCGACCTGGAGGTGCCGCGCCGCGACGAGCGCGCCATCGACGGTGACGGCGGGGCCGCCGTCGCCCCCCATGGCGTCGATGGCTATGCGCATAGAGCTGTCGGCTGTCAGCTGTCAGCTTTCAGCCGCCGTCAGCGCGTGCTGAGAGCTGAACGCTGAAGGCTGAGAGCTACTCTTCGACCGCCTTGACCTGCCGGCCGTTGTAGTAGCCGCAGTTCGGACAGACGACGTGCGGCATCTTCGCTTCCTGGCACTGCGGGCACACGCTGCGGCCGATCGGCTGCAAGGCGTCGTGGGTGCGGCGCTTGGCGGTGCGGGTCTTCGAGTGCCGGCGTTTGGGATTCGGCATGCTACTCCTTGTTCAGCTCTCTTTGAGCATCCCCTTGAGGCCTTCCAGGCGCGGATCGGTCCACGTCGGCTTGCACTCGCAGGTGCCCCGGTTCAAATTGGTGCCGCACTGCCCGCACAACCCCTTGCAGTCCTCCGAGCAGAGCGGCTTCATCGGCAGCGCGAGCACGAACTGCTCGTGCATCAGCTCGCCGAGGTCGATCGCGTCCTCCTTGTAGAACGCGGTGGTCAGATCGTCTTCGCTGACCTCGCGCTCGTCCCCGTCGGCGCCGGCCGCCGGCTCGGGCACGTAGCGGAGCTCGAACGCGCTGTCGATCGGGATCTCGAAGGCCTCGAGACAGCGGCCGCACTCCAGGCGGAGCCGGGTCTGCACGCGGCCGGTGACGCGATAGGCGCCGCCGTCCCTGTGCACGTCCATCACCAGATGGACGGGCGCCGCGACCGTGTATTCCTCGTCCGCCGAGAGCGAGGCCGCGAAGTCGGCCGGCTGAAACGTCCGATCGACGTGCTCGTCCCGGAGCGTCCCGCTCCCTTTCCGCCCAAGCTGCCTGAGGTCGAATCGCATGGTCACGGTGGTCCCTCTCCTCACGGGCAGGAACCGCTCATTATAACCTGAAACCCGCTTGGCTGGGGTGCGGGAGCTCCGTAGGGTATGGGTGCTCCAGGCGCCGGTTACCGGTTACCGGTTACCGGTTGCCGGTTGCCGGTTGCCGGTTGCCGGTTGCCGGTTACCGGTTGCCGGTTGCCGGTTGCCAGTTACCGGTTACCGGTTACCGGTTACCGGCTGCAACGGATTCGGGATTCGGGATTCGCGATTCAGGATCCGCGATGCGCGATTCAGGATCAGCGATCGGAGATTAGGGATTCACGGATACCCACGGTTTCGGGATGAACAGCTGCTCGTAGAGGTTGACGGCGTAGCGGTCGGTCATCCCGGCGACGAAATCCTTGGCGGCCACGTCGAGCCCTTCGCTCTCGATCACGCGGGGATCGAGGAACGCGTGCGGGTTCTCGCGAACCTTCTCCCACAGGCCGCCGAGAATCCCGGCCGCCTTCTTGAACTCGGCGGTCGCGACGTCGTTCTCGTACACCGCTTCGAACAGGAAGCTGCGCAGGCCGATCGTCGCGTCGAGCACTTCGTCGCTCATCCGCACGTCGGTCATTCCTCCTTCCAGCGTCCGGAGCACCACGTCCGTCACCATCGTCCCGATGCGCTCGGAGGAGGTGCGGCCGAGCAGCTGCGTGCGTTCGTGCGGCAGGTCTTCGTGCTTCAGCAGCCCGGCGCGGACCGCGTCGTCGATGTCGTGATTGACGTAGGCGATGATGTCGGCGACGCGCGCGATCTGTCCCTCGATCGTGCTGGCGCGGTGCGCCGGATCCGCGCCGACCGGCACGCCGTGCTTGCCTTTCGAGTGCCGCGCGATCCCGTCGCGCACTTCCCAGGTGAGGTTCAGGCCGGCGCCGTCATGTTCCAGGACGTCGACGATGCGCAGGCTCTGCTCGTAGTGCTCGAAGCCGCCGGGCACCAGCGTCTGCAGCACCCGCTCCCCGGCATGGCCGAACGGCGTGTGCCCCAGGTCGTGTCCGAGCGCGATCGCTTCCGTCAGCTCCTCGTTCAGCCTGAGCACCTTGGCGATGCTGCGGGCGATCTGCGACACCTCGAGCGTGTGGGTGAGGCGCGTGCGGTAGTGGTCCCCTTCGGGCGCGAAGAATACCTGCGTCTTGTGTTTCAGCCGCCGGAACGCCTTGCTGTGGATGACGCGATCGCGATCGCGCTGAAACGCCGGCCGGATCGGATCCTCCGGCTCGGGGCGCAGCCGCCCCTTCGTCGCGTCGCTCTTGGCCGCCTGCGGCGCGAGAATCTCGTGCTCCCGCTGCTCGAGCTGTCTGCGGATCATCATCGCAGGATATCGCGAAGGAAGCTCGTGCCGTGTGCCAGCGGATTGACGTCGAAGACTTCCGCCAGCGTCTGGCCGAGATCCGCGAAGGTTGGCCGCGTGCCGATGTCCGCGCCCGGGCGGACGCAGGCGCCGGCGATCAGCACCGGCACGTGCTCGCGCGCGTGGTCGGTGCTCGGCGTCGTCGGATCGTTGCCATGGTCGGCGGTGATGACGAGCAGATCGCGCTCGCGAAGCCGGGGCAGGAGGCGCGCCAGCCGCGCGTCGAACCGCTCGAGATTCGCGGCGTAGCCCTCGACGTCGTTGCGGTGGCCGTACTGGGTGTCGAAGTCCACCAGGTTGGTGAAGACCAGCCCTGGTCCGCCGGCCGCAATCGCCGCCTCGATCGCATCGACCCCTTCATCGTCTGACTTCGTGTGCACGGCGGTGGTGATGCCCCGGCCGGCGAAGAGATCCTTGATCTTGCCGATCGCATGGACGTGGTGTCCCGCGTCGGTGAGCCGGTCGAGCAGCGTGATCCCGGCGGGCTCGAGCGCGTAGTCGTGGCGGTTCGCCGTCCGCGTGAAGGCCCCCGGCCGGCCGACGAACGGCCGCGCGATCACGCGCCCCACGTTCATCCCCTTCCCGACCAGGTCGAAGGCGATCTCGCAGATGCGATACAGCTCCGGAACCGGAATCACCTCTTCGTGCGCGGCGATCTGGAACACGCTGTCGGCGGATGTGTAGACGATCGGCCGTCCCGTCCGCATGTGCTCAGGACCGAGCTCGTCGATGATCGCCGTGCCCGACGCCGGGTAGTTGCCGATCGCGGCACGCCCGATCCGCTTCTCGAACTCGGCCATCACCTCCGCGGGGAAGCCGTCGGGAAAGGTCGGAAACGGGCGGTCGAGCACGATGCCCGCGATCTCCCAGTGGCCGGTGACGGAGTCCTTGCCGGGCGAGCGCTCCGCCATGCGGCCGAACGCGCCCAGGGGAACGGCGCCCGGCGCGCTCGGCGGCGGCGGATCGCCATCGATGCGCGCCACGCGCGCCAGCCCCAGCGATCGCAGCGTCGGAAGCCGGAGCGGCACGGCCCGCGAAATGTTGCCGAGAGTGTCGCTGCCGCGATCGCCGTACGCATCGGCGTCGGCAAGCTCGCCGACGCCGACGCTGTCGAGCACCGTCAGAAAGACTCGATCGGGCAGCAGGGTCAAAGTTCCTGGGGTTGCCGGCGGCGAAAGTCGAGGAGGCTGGCCACCAGTTCCTGCGTCTCGGCACGCTCGCCGGCGGCGTGAATCCAGCGTAGGTTAGGCTCTTTCCGGAACCAGATCAACTGGCGCCGCGAGTATTTCCGGTTCTCGCGCACGATCAGCTCGCGCGTCTCCGCTTCGCCGCGGACGCCGTGCAGGTGCTCGAGCGCCTGGCGGTAGACCAGCCCCGTGAACGGCAGCGCGTCTTCGGGGACGCCCCGCGCCAGCAGTCCCCGGATCTCGTCGAGCAGTCCCTGTGCGAACTGCTGGTCGACGCGCCGCGCCACGCGCTCGGCCGTTTCCTCCGGAGTAATCTGCAGCGCGAACGCGGTCACGTCGTACTCCGGCAGCGGGGACGCGGTGGCGGCAAAATGCTCGGTGAGCGGACGGCCGGTCAGGATCCACACTTCCAGCGCGCGCACCACCCGCTTGACGTCCGCCGCCTTGACACGTGCAGCAGACGACGGGTCGACTCTCGCCAGCCACGCGTGCAGGCTCGCCGCGCCGCGGCGCTCGGCGACCCGTTCGAGCCGCCGCCGCAGCCGCTCGTCGCGGCTCGGCCCTTCGAACAACCCGCGCGTCAGCGCCCGGTAGTAGAAGCCGGTGCCGCCGACGAGAATCGGCAGCAGCCGCCGCCCCGTGATGTCGCGGACGACGGCCGCCGCCTCGCGCGCGTAGCGCGCGGCGGAATACTCTTCGGTCGGCTCGACGACGTCGACCATGTGGTGGGGAATGCCCTGCTGCTCGGCGGGAGGCACCTTGTCGGTGCCGATGTCGAACCCGCGGTACACGGCCGTCGAATCGCAGCTGACGATCTCGCCCTCGAACCGCTGCGCCAGCGCGATCCCGAGGGCGCTCTTCCCCGTCGCCGTGGGGCCCACGATCGCGATCAGCCGCGGCTTCACCGCGCCCACGCACGGACGACGGCGTAGATCGCGACGATGGTGAGCACGAGAAAGAGACCGACCTGTTGCGTCCGGGTTGCCATTTGACAGGTCATGCCGCGGAAACAGGCTTGACTGAGACGTGCCCACGGCGCGACACAAAGACCACAAAGGTCACGAAGATCACCAAAAACGACCCACGATGTCTTCGTGACTTTGTGGTCTTTGTGGTCTTCGTGATCTTTGTGCCCGAGCCGTCGGCGCGTCTCAGTCGAGTCCGGTACTTGCCGATGCCTCACGACACGGAGTCCTAACTGCCCCCTCCGGGCGGGGTCTCGTTGAAGTAGAACGTCACGATGAACGGCGCGTTCTCGTCCGGGAACTCCGTCGGCAGTGGCACCGTCGGGTTCGACAGCTTGATGGCGTTGAACGACGACCGCGTGAACGCCTCGATCGCCGACGGCTTCATGATCTGCAGGTCGGTGATGCTGCCGTCCTTGTGCACCTTGAAGCTGAGCACCACGTGACCGCGCAGCGACATCGCCGCGTAGGGCACGAACCAGTTGCGCCGGATCTGCGCCACGAAGCGGCGCAGCCACGGACCGAATTCGACCCCCTTGGTATCGAACTGAATCGACGGACCGAAGTCGCCGTTCCCCTGGACGTTCTGCAGCGACTCGCCCTGCGAGTATTTCTGGACGTTGCGGATCGCGTCGCTGAGCACGCCGGGCGCCGGACCGCCGAGCATCGGGTTGCGGTTCGGGTCGTTGCGCGCGATCGTCGCCTGCGGCGCGGTCGGCAGCGCGAGCGCGTTGGGATCCGGCTTCTGGCCGCCGTTCGGGTTGGTGCCCTCGTTGCCGGCCGGCGGGGCTGCGGATTCGGACGGCTGCGGCCGCTCCTTCGGCGCGTCGCTGATGATCTTCTCGCCGGAGTTGCCGCGCGAGAACGCGACGTCGTTCTTCGGGTCGCGCGCCCGCTCCATCGTCTGGGCCCGGCGCGTGCGATCGGAGAGCTCCGCGAGCTTCGGCGGAATCTTCGCGTCCATCTCGATCTTCGGCTGGACGAAGACGAACTGCGCGCGATCGCGCAGGTCGTCCTGCTGCTTCTGACGCTGCTCTTCCAGCTTCTGCAGGCGGGCCGCTTCCGCCGCCTTCACCCAGGGCATGCGCGGATAGAGAATCAGCGCGATCACGATGAGCAGATAGGCGATGACCGTGAGGAGCATCTGCTCGAGCCGCGTGAGCGGCCGCTCGAGGATGGGCGTGTCCGGGCGACGATCCTCAAAGTCGAAGTACATCAGTGATTTACACGATTATAACAGCTGCGCGCGGGTGCCGCCGTAGAGATAGACGATGCCGAGCGACAAAGGGACGGCACGAACGTCGCGAAACCCGTGTGAAGAAATCGTGGCGGCGAACTGTGCCGGGGGCGGGAACGTGCCGACGGAGGCAGGCAGGTACGAATAGGCGCTCTGGTGCTTCGAGACGACCTTCCCGAGCCTCGGCAGCAGGTAGCGGAAATACCACTGGTACAGCGTCCGGATCCCCGGAATCCGCGGCTCGCCGAACTCCAGGATCACCAGGCGCCCGCCCGGCTTGATCGTCCGCGCCAGCTCGCGCAGCGCCGCTTCCGGGTCGGCCACGTTGCGGATGCCGAAACCGATGGTCGCCGCGTCCGCCCAGCCGTCGCGCACCGGAATCCGCGTCGCGTCGCCGCGCACGAGCGAGATCCGGCCGGTGAGACCGCGGCCGCGCAGCTTGTCCAGGCCGACGCGCAGCATCGCACCGGCGAAATCGACGCCGACGACGCGTGCGGTCGGCACGCCGGCGACGGCGGCGATCGCCAGATCCGCGGTGCCGGTGCAGAGATCGAGCACGCGGGCGTCCGGCGGCAGGGCGGCATCGCGGATGGCGCGGGCGCGCCAGCGCGTATCGAGCCCCACGCTGAGAAAGTGGTTGAGGAAGTCGTACCGCCGGGCGATCGCGTCGAACATCGCCGCGATGCGCGCCGGGGACTTGTCGGGAAGCGTGGCCACTCCCGCGATCTTACCTTCCCATGGTAGAGCTCCCGGCTCGGCCGTGGTAAGATCGGTCGCTCCCCGACAGGACAACTCAATATGACGAACGCATTTTCGCGGGGTGCCGCGGCGTGCGCCATCATCGCGTGTGCGCTGGGTGCCGGCTGCGGTGGCGGCGGAGGCACCCCGTCGACGCCCGGATCGCCCACTACCCCGACGACCCCGACGACACCCACGAATACGTGGTCGGCCGCCGGACGGGTCACGGCGTACGGAACGGGTCAGGGCGTGGGCGGCGCAACCCTCACCCCGGGATGGTCGCTCGGCGCCGTCGTCGCCGACGCCGACGGAAACTTCATGCTCGGCGACGTGGCGAACCCGCCGTCTTCCCCGTATCCGGTGGCGGTGTCGGCCAACGGCATGATCACGCGCGACACCTGGTTCTCGTGGAGCCGCAGCGCGCGGACCGGCGTCGACATCACGCTGATCCGCGACTCCGCGCCGTTCTCGATGGAGTTCTACCGGCAGTTCGTGCGCGATACGTACGACAACAGCGAGGGATCGCCGTGGCCGGTGCTGCGCTGGACGAGCGCCCCGAGCTTCTACGTGCGCACCGTCGACGCCGGCGGCCGCGCCGTGGAGCCGGAAGTGCTGGCCGTGACGCTGGATGCGATCCGCCGCGCCGTCCCTGCCTACACCGGGGGCACCTACACCGCGACGGTCGAGACGGGCACCGACGCGCGGCCCGAGCGGACCGGGTGGATCGCCGTCAACTTCATGCGCAACACCGGCGGACGCACCTGCGGCACGTCATACGTCGGCCGCAACCCGGGCGAGATCACGCTGTATATCGACGTGTGCTCCTGCGGGAGCGTGAAGGTGCCCGGCGCGGTGACGATGCACGAGGTCGGTCACGCGATGGGCTTCTTCCACGTGTCGGATCGCGGCAGCCTGATGTACCCGTTCGCCTCCGGCGCGTGTCCGGCGGGCGTGCTCTCCGCGGCGGAGTCCTACCATGCGGGGATCGCCTACTCGCGCCCGCGCGGCAACCGCGATCCCGACCGGGACCCGAACGGGAGCGCGTCGTTCAGCGGCGCGATGATCGGCGGCGGGCCGCTCGTGAAGTGAGCGTCATCCTTCCCACTTGGGATACAGCGTCTGCTCGAAGCCGAGCGCCGAGAGGATCTTGCCGGCCATGAAGTCGGCGAGATCGTCGAGGCTCTTCGGCATCTGGTAGAAGGCCGGCATCGCCGGCAGCATCATCGCACCCGCCTCGGCGCAGAGCACCATGTTCCTCAGCTGCGGCAGACTCATCGGCGCCTCGCGCGGGACCAGCACGAGGCGCCGCTTTTCCTTCATCATCACGTCCGCCGCGCGTTCGATGAGGTTGCGCGACAGCCCGTGCGCGACGCCCGCCAGGGTCTTCATCGAGCAGGGGACGATCACCATCCCCTCGCAGTCGTGGCTGCCGCTCGCGATCGTGGCGCCGAGATCCTTGTTGCTGAGGACGCTGTAGGAGCCGCGCGACGCGGCGTCGCCGTACTTGCCGACGAGGTACTCCCTCAGCCGCGGCACCGCGGCCGCCTCGCCCAGCTCCTCGTGCAGCAGCCGGCGGCCGTAGTCGGAAATCACCACCTCGAGGTGGCATTCGCGCTCGAGCAGCGCCGCCATCGTCCGCGTCGCGTAGATCGCCCCGCTGGCGCCGGTAATCGCCAGCGCGAACGTGCGTCTCCGAGGCGGCGCGGGAGGATGCTCAGGCGACATAGATCGATACCGCGGTCGCGACGAAATACAGGATGCCGACGTAGCCGTTCAGGTCGAACGCGCGCTTCACCTGCGACAGGTCCTGCTCGCTGACCAGCGACTGTTCGTAGACGAGCAGCGCCGCGACGACGGCGACGCCGAGGAAATAGAGCGGAGTGAGATCGGCCACGAGGCCGAGCCAGGCGAGGAACACGACCGCGGCGGCGTGCATCAGGCGCGAGATCAGCAGCGACGCGCGGACGCCGAAGCGCACCGGAATCGAATTGAGGCCGGCGGCGCGATCGAAGTCCAGATCCTGGCAGGCGTAGAGGATGTCGAAGCCGCCGACCCAGGCGCCAATCGCCGCGCCGAGCAGCCAGGGCTCCGCCGCGGCGATCGGCCCGCCCGCGGCGAGCCAGCCGCCGACCGGCGCCACGGCCATCGCCAGGGCGAGGAAGAACTGCGTGTAGCTGGTGAACCGCTTCGCCAGCGAATACCAGAAGACGATGGCGAGCGCGACCGGAGACAGCGCGAAGCACAGCGCGCCGAGCCGCGAGGATGCGCCGACGAAGACGGCGGCGGCGGCGATCACGAACACCGCGGCCTCGCGGCGGCTCATCGCGCCGCGTGGGATCTCACGCATGGCGGTGCGTGGATTCTGCGCGTCCCATCGCGCGTCCGCCAGCCGGTTGAAGCCCATCGCCGCGGTCCGCGCCGCCACCATTGCGATCACGATCCACAAAACGCGCCAGGCGATCTCGCGAGGGCCGATGGGATAAGCCCGGAGCGCGAGCAGCGCCCCGGTCAGCGCGAACGGGAGCGCGAAGACGCTGTGCGAGAAGCGCACGAACGAGAGGTATGTCGCAAGCCTGTTCAATGTCGAGGTTCGGTAACCGGTAGCCGGTAGCCGGTAGCCGGTAGCCGGTAGTATTTACGAATCGAGCCAGCGGACGTCGGCAGTCTCGATACCGCTCAGCAGATATTGTTCCACGTCCGGGACGTCTGGCGGCACGCGAACCGCCAGGAGCTGGGCCCGCTTTCCCGGCTCGATCGAGCCGAGCTCCGCGCCGAACCCGAGCGCCTGCGCGCCGGCCAGGGTCGCGCTGTGGAGCAGGCGCGCGGCGGGGACGCCAGGCGCGAGACGACGGATTTCGGCCAGTTCCGCGAACATATCGAGATCCGCCACGCTGGCGAGGCTGTCGGTGCCGGCCGCGACCCGGACGCCGGACGCGTAGAACCGCCCGATGGGCGGCTCCCCCGCGCCGGTCCAGCGGTTGCTGCGGGGGCACGCGACCACCGTGGCTCCCGCGGCCGCGAGACGCCCGAGGTCGGCATCGGTGAAATGGACGCCATGGACGGCGAGCAGCCGGTGGTCGACGAGTCCGAGGCGATCCAGGTACTCCACCGGACCGCAGCCGGGCGGGGTCCACGACGGGTTCCAGACGCCGAGCGCCTCCAGCAGCCCGCGCCACTCCCCCGTCCCGTCGGCGAGGAACTCGATCTCCTGGGCCGACTCGCCGAGATGAATGCTCAGCGGACGGCCGTCGTTGGCGCGGGCGATCGCCTGCAGGAGCGCCGGTGCGACCGAATACGGCGCGTGCGGCGCAAGCGCGGGACGCAGCCATTCGACCGGCGTCAGCGCGGCGATCTGCTCGACCGCGCCGGCCATCGCGGCTTCGGGATCGGCGACCGCGAATCCGAGCAGCTCACGAAACAACACCGCCGACAGCTCGCTGTCGAGCAGCGGATCGAACGTCGCGAACGTGTTCGTGACGTCGCCGACCAGACAGGTGCCCGCGCGCCGCGCCTCGGCGATCGCATCACCGATCGGCTCCGGCGGTTCGTGCGACACCGTGCGACGCAGCGCCATCAGCGATGCCGCCCAGGCAGGCATCGACGTGTTCGGCGCCACCTGCCCGCGCATCCACGAGAGTTCGAGATGGGTGTGGGCGTTCACCAGCCCCGGCAGGATCGCCACGCTTCCGAGATCCTCGACCGCGCCCCCCGCGTACGCGCCGACGGCCGTGACGATGCCGCGATCGACCGTGACCACGCCGCCGGCGATCGGTGGCGTGGAGATCGGAAGGACCCAGGCGGCTCTGTAAGCGACGGGCAACATTCAAGTGTAATCCGCCTGTGACGGCCGACGGCTCAACGCTCCGACACAAAGTCCACGAAGATCACAAAGCTCACAAAGAAGACCTATTGGGTTTCTTAGTGTCTTTGTGGCCTTTGTGATCTTCGTGCCGGAGCGTAAGCCGTCGGCCCTCGCAGCGAACGCCGTGCTAGGACGGGCCGTCGTTGGCCCGCAGGCGCTTTTCCGCGGCGCTGCGGGCGGCGTAGAGCTTCAGCTCCTCGGGGCGGCTGGTGTCGCCGTCGGCGCGCGCCGTGGCCAGGGCCAACTGCCGCGGCACTGCCTGCTCGCGGAAGAACGGGTCGCCCAGGATGTCGTAATGCATGTTGCGCCGCTTGGCGACGAACCCGGCGTTCTCGATGTTGCGCACGATCTCGACTTCGTCCATGCAGTAGCTCGCGCCGGCGGCGCGGACGACGTTCTCCTCGATCATCACGCTGCCCATGTCGTTCGAGCCGTAGGCGAGCGAGAGCTGGCCGACCTTGCCGCCCTGCGTCACCCATGACGCCTGCAGGCTCGGGAAGTTGTCGAGGAAGATCCGCGCCAGCGCCAGCATCCGCAGGTATTCGACGCCGGTCGCTTCGCCGCCGCCCAGCTCGGTGTGCTCCGGCTGGTAGCTCCAGGTGATGAACGCGGTGAAGCCGCCGGTCTCGTCCTGCACCTCGCGCAGCCGGCGCATGTGCTCGATCCGCTCCTCCACCGTCTCGACGTGCCCGTACATCATCGTCGCGGTGGTGCGCAGCCCCTTCAGGTGCGCCTGGCGCATCACCTCGAGCCATTCGTCTGCGGTCGCCTTGCCGTAGCAGTTGAGCAGCCTGCGGACGCGGTCGACCAGGATCTCGGCGCCGCCGCCGGGAATGCTGTCGAGCCCCGCGGCGATCAGGCGATCGATGACCTCCGGAGCCGGGAGACGGGTCATCCTGGTCAGATGGATCACTTCGGGCGGCGACAACGCGTGCAGCTTGAACGACGGATACCGCTGCTTGACGGCGCGGAAGAGGTCCTCGTACCACTCGATCGGCAGATCGGGATTGTGGCCGCCCTGCAGCAGCAGCTGCACGCCGCCGAGCGCAATCGTCTCGTCGATCTTCTTGAAGATCTCCTCGAAGCCGAGGACGTAGCCGTCGCCGGAACCCACCGGGCGGTAGAACGCGCAGAAGTTGCACCGCGCGACGCAGATGTTCGTGTAGTTGACGTTGCGGTCGATGATGTAGGTGACGATGCCGCCGGGGTGCCGGGCGGCGCGGAGGCCGTCGGCCAGCTCGCCGAGCAGCGGCAGCGGCGCGTGACGATACAGGTGCAGCGCCTCGTCGGCGCTCACGCGGCCGCCGGCACGGATCTTCGCCGCGAGCGTCTCAGTCCTCGGCATCGTAAAACCGCAGCGTGCCGTCGAAGTCCGCCAGATCGAGCTCGCTGGCATAGCGATAGAACGTCTTCAAGCCCTCGATCTCGCTCTCCCCGAGCACGTACTGGATATTATCGCGCAGGTAGCGCCGGGCGATCGCCTGGCGCGGGGTATCGTCGGGATAGTAGGCCGCGGCCACCGCGTGCGACTGCGCCATCCCCGCGTCCCTGGCGCGCTGCAGCAGGGTCACGTCGTGCGGCGCGACGGCATCCGCCCAGCCCGTCCAGCAGGCATAGACGAACGGCAGGCCGGTCATCGCCGTCCACTCCTGACCCAGATCGATCTTGGCGGCGCCGGCCGCCTCGTGATCCAGAAACAGCGCGACGTCGCCGATGATCAGCGCCGCATCGGCGGTGGCGAGCATCGCCTCGAGATCGGGCGCCATCGGCGCCGGCGCCGGCGCCACGTCGAAGCGGCGCCGCAGCAGCACGGTGGCGAGCGCGACAGACGTGCGCGAGCTGGTGTCCATCGCGATGGTGCGGATGTCGCGCGGCTCGCGGCGGGTGAAGATCGCAACCGAGGCGACGGCCCCGCGCGAGGTCACCGCCGGCCCCGGCACGATCCAGTACGGCGAGGGTCCGCGCAGATACTCGATCGACGGGATCAGTCCGACGTCGGTCTCATGCGCATGCAGCAGCCGGGCGCACTCCGACGGAAGGTCGTATCGGATTGAGAACCGATCGCTGTGCTCGAGCCCGTACACCAGTGGCCGGGCGTTCAGATACGTGACGGCGCCTACCCGAATCATGCAGGATTTGGAAATTTGGAAATTTGGGAATTTGGAAATCTAGCGAGGCTGCCAGGTGCCGTCACGCTCGATCGGCTCGAGGCCGGCGGCGGTAATGTTGCCGCGGATCTCTTCGAGCGGGCTGCGGCGGCGTCCGAGATCGCCGTCGAACGGCGACACGCTGTCCACGTCATCCGCTCCCATGGTGAGCGCGACCTGCGCGAGCTTCGGGCCGTAGAGCGCCCAGTCGACCTGGATGGACTCGATGTTGTCCAGCATCAGCCGCGACACCGCCACGAGCCGCACGTCGTCGTACCCGGTGGTCGGCTGCGCGACCGACTGGACGCGCGGCAGCGGCGCGAAGGCGCGGACGCCGCCCGCGCCTGCCTGCACGTCGCGCGCCAGCGCGACGTGCCGCAGAGGATCGGCGGCGGGCTGCTGGACGGTAAGCCGCGGCACGTCCAGGCCGGCGCTGCGGACGGCGCGAATCGTCTGCACCGGGTCGGGCAGCAGGTCGATCGGCGCCTCGGCAATGGCGCCAAGTCCCGCCGCCGCGAGACGGCGCGCCAGTTCGGTCAGGGTGGCGCTGCTTCCACCAGCGAGGGCGAGAAGGTCGGCCAGCGAATATGCGGTGAGCGGGATCGCTCGGGCGAGGGCGCGTACGGCGATCACGCTCGCAACCGCCGCGTCTGCTGACGCCGGCCTGCCGGTCAGCCGAACCTCACCGGCGGCCGTGCCCGCGGGCACGGCCGCGGGGACGGCGTCGCCGTGGACCTCGAACACGCGCACGAACGTCGTCTTCGTGCCGTGCCGGCGGCGCCGCTCGTCGTCTCCCCGTGCGCCCACGGCGATGACGTTGCGGTCGGTGAGGATGGCTTCCGCGTCGGCCATCGAGATCGTGCTCATGGCTTCCAACCCTGGCGGATCTGCGTCCAGATCTGATCGGCGCGCCGCGCCGCCGCGTCCGTGGTCCGGATCCGTGTCGGCCAGGGCCGCATGAAACCTTCCGATTTCCACTTCCGCGTCGCGTCGATCCCCATCTTGCTGCCGTAGGCGGCGAGATCGCTCGCGTCCTCGAGATCGTCCACCGGGCCGCGCATGAACTGGATGTCGCGCTCGGGATCGATGTGCGTGCCCACGACCCAGGCGACTTCCGAAAGGTTCTGCACGTCGATGTCCTTGTCGACGACGATCACCGACTTCGAGAACATGAGCTGGCCGAGCCCCCACACCGCGTTCATGATCTTGCGCGCGTGTCCCGGGTACCGCTTGTCGATCGAGATGATGACGATGTTGTGGAAGATGCCTTCGGCCGGGAAGTTCATGTCCACGATCTCGGGGACGGTCTTCTTGATCAACGGCAGGAAGATGCGCTCGCTCGCCTTGCCGAGATAGTAGTCCTCCATCGGGGGGATGCCGACGACCGTGGTCAGGTAGATCGGATTCTTGCGCCGGGTGACGCACGTCAGATGGAACACCGGATAGTCGTCGGGATGCGAGTAGAAACCCGTGTGGTCGCCGAACGGGCCTTCGCGGCGGCGCTCGCCGGGCTCGACGTAACCTTCGAGAACGATCTGCGCGCTGGCCGGCACTTCGAGATCGACGGTCACGCATTTCACCAGCTCGACCCGCTCTCGGCGCAGGAAGCCGGCGAGCAGCAGCTCGTCGAGCCCCTCGGGCATCGGCGCGGTGGCGGCGAACGGCAACGCGGGATCGGCGCCGAGCGCGACCGCGACCTCGAGCCGCTTCCCCATCCGTTCGGCGATGCGATGGTGCTGCGCCCCGCCCTTGTGGCGCTGCCAGTGCATGCCCGTGGTGCGCGAGTCGTACACCTGCATGCGATAGGTGCCGATGTTGCGCATGCCGGTTTCGGGGTCCTTGGTGAAGACCATCGGCAGCGTGATGTAGGGGCCGCCGTCTTCCGGCCAGCAGGTGAGAATCGGGATCTCGTCCAGCGTGCCGTTCTTCGTCACGACCTCCTGGCACGGCGCGCTGCTGACCGTCTTTGGCATCAGGTCCTTGAGCCGCGACAGCATCGGCAGCATCTTCAGCGTGTCGAGCATGCCGGCGGGCATCTTCGGGTTGGTCAGCGCTTCGATCTCCCTGGCGAGCGCGTCGAGCGACTCGACGCCGAGGGCCATGCACATCCGCTTCATCGATCCGTAGAGATTGATCGCGACCGGCATGGCGTATCCCTTGGGGTTCTCGAACAGCAGCGCCGGGCCGCCGCCCGGGGACTTGGACACGCGATCGGTCACGGCGCAGATCTCGAGGTCGGGGCTGACCGGCTCCTTGATGCGTGCCAGTTCGCGGTCCTGGTCGAGCGCGGAGATGAACGTGTTCAGATCCTTGTACGTCAAACGGTCTCCATCCTGTCTGCAATCGCCTGGGCCAGCGCCAGCGCGCGGCGGCCGTCCTCGCCGGTGACCAGCGGCCGGCGCGTGTCGCGGACGGCGTGGACGAAATCCGTGAGCTCCCGCTTCAGCGGCTCCTCGCGCGTCACCGGCAGCTTGCCGCCCTGAATCTGCGGGCGCTCGCCGGCACGCCGGAGCAGCCGGTAGCCTTCCACTTCCTGCTCGGCGTAGTCGATCGACACGTAGGCGTCGGGCTGGAAGAACCGGATCTTGCGGACGCGCTCCTTGCTGATCCGGCTCGCGGTCACGTTGGCGATGCAGCCGCTCGCGAACCGCAGCCGCGCGTTGGCGATGTCGAACTTGTCGGTCAGCACCGGCACGCCGACCGCCTCGATCGACGTGGGCTCCGCCTTGACCAGCGCCAGAATGATGTCGAGATCGTGAATCATCAGGTCGAACACGACGTCGATGTCGAGGCTCCGGTCGGGAAAGACGCCGAGCCGGTGCACCTCGATGAACCGCGGCGTGGTCACGAACGGCATCACCGTCGCGATCGCCGGATTGAAGCGCTCGGTCTGTCCGGTCGCGAGCGTCGCGCCGGACGCGGCAGCGGCGGCGATCAGCGCGTCAGCCTCCGCGAGCGTACGCGCGATCGGCTTTTCCACCAGCACCGCGATCCCGCGCTCGAGAAACGGCAGCGCGATCTCGCGGTGCAGCTCCGTCGGCACCGCGACCGTCACGGCATCCACCTGGCCGAACAGCTCGCGATAATCCGCCAGCGCGCGCGCGCCGGTCGCGGCCGCCGCGGCTGCGGCGCGCTCGGGATCGGTGTCGACGACGGCGACGAGCGTCGCGGCGTCGATTCCCGCCAGCAGCCGCGCGTGATGCCTGCCCAGATGCCCGATCCCGATGACGGCGGTGCGGATCGGGGAACTATCCACGACCCACGACCGCCATTCCCGCGGCATTGGCGGCGTCGAAGAACCGCTCTCCGTCGACGATCAGCGTCTTGCCGGCATCGATCGTGATCGCGCTCGCCCCCGCCGCCTTCATCGCCTCGATCGTCGCCACGCCCACCACCGGAACATCGAAGCGCATGTCCTGTTTCGGCTTCGCCACCTTGATCACACGGCTGCCGGGCCCGGCAATCTCGCCGGCGCGCCGGATCACGGCGTCGGTGCCTTCCATCGCCTCGACCGCCACCACCGCCTTGTCCTTCACGACGATCGTCTGGCCGATGTCGAGCCCGGCGATCGCATCCGCCATGCGATACCCGAACTCGAGATCCTCGCGCTCCTCCGCCGTCGGCGGGCGTCGGCTCAGCACGCCGGGGCGCGCCAGCAGCGGCTCGAGGAACGCGGTCGAATTCAGCAGCTCGATCCCCTCGCCGCGGAGCACGTCGGCCACCGCCGAGATCAGCGCATCGGTGTTCCGCGCGCGCAGCCGCGTGATCACCGACAGCAGGGTCATGTCGGGGACGATGCCGGAGAAGATTCTGGCGTGCTTGACCTGCCCCGCCATGAGCGCCTGCCGGGCGCCGGCCGCCTTCAGGATCTTGATACACTTACCGAGGTGGCCGAGCGAGACCCAGTGGAGGTCTGCGCCGGCGTCCCGAGCCGCCGCTTCCAGCTCCGGAAACGCCTCCTCTTTCACGGCGACGACCGTCACGTCGTGACCGAGGCTGCGCGCCCCCTGCAGCGCCAGGAAGGGAAACCGGCCGTTGCCGGCAATAAGACCGATGCGAGCCACAAGAAGTCTAACAAGCGAAGTCTATCATTGGGCTAGGAGAGGGAAATGCTGCGACGGATAGTGTGCGGACTGCTGCTCGGCGCGACGGCCGTGCTGGCCGGCTGCGGGGACACCACCACGGGCACGGCACCCACGCCGGCGGAAGTGACCGAGACGTTCACCGGCACGGTGAACCCGGCGTCCGGTTCGACGCACTCTTTCGTCACCCTGCTCGGCGGCGCCGTCACCGCCACCCTCACCGCCGTCGGGCCGGATCCGGCCAAGAACGTCGGCTTCAGCCTGGGCACGTTCAACTCGACGCTCAACGTCTGCACCGCCGTCTTCGACAATCCGGCGGCGCTCCAGGCGTTCGAGTTCAAGGCCAACGCGACGACGCTCGGCTCGTACTGCGTCCGGGTCTACGACAACGGCAACGTCACGACCGACAACGTCCCGTATACGTATACGGTGACGGTGAAGCATCCCCAGTAACGGGGGCGTCCAGGTCAATTCCCAAGGCCCGACTGCCAATTCCCAAGTTGGGAGTTAATTGGGAGTTGGGCCTTGCTCGTTGGGAATTGACTCAGTCCTCAACCACCTCTTCGACCCGCCGACTGGGTCTCCTCAGACCAACCCCGCGCTTCGACGTGCGGATGAAGTTCACCACGTAGGCCACTTCGGGCGACTGCAGGTTCGGGTCGCGCTCGATCTGCGCGAGGGCGCGGCTGGTATTGGCGTGCAGCAGCACGCGGTAGGTGCGGCGCAGCTTGGTGATCGTGTCCTGCGAGAAACCCCGGCGGATCAGGCCGATGGTGTTGATGCCGTAGATCCGGGCGCGGTTGCCGAC
>DASSPH010000025.1 GCA_035699745.1 Vicinamibacterales bacterium | reverse complement strand
CGGCCGCGGCTATTCCCGCGGCCGCCGCTCTCTTGCCTACTTGCCCGCAACGATCGCGATGCCGTTCGCCGGCGAGCCGATGGCGGTCGTCGCCGTCTGGACGAGGTCGCCGTCGGCGGTGAGGCGGAACTGCGTCACGTGCGCCGTCCCCCCGCCATTGCCCTCGATGAGCGCGAGCAATCCGCCTTCGGCGGCGATGTCGCTCGGTGTGCCCACCGTCCGGGCGGCCACTTCGCGATCGAGGAACAGGCTGTTCGACGCCGCCACGAAGCGCGAGACGCTGCGGCTCGGCGTGTTCGACGTGAACAGGTACGGACCGACGAGAGCGGCCCAGCACGGGGACTGCTGGCCGGCGCCGCCGGGAATTCCGGTGGCGACCGCGGCGGTGAGCTCTCCGTTCCGGAGCACGGTGACGAGGTCCGACCCGGCGACCGTCACGTACGCATTGGCGCCGCGCGTCGTGAAGCCGAACGGCGTCGCCAGCGCGGCGGCCGGGAGCGCGAGCGCTGACGCTGCGCCGGTGATGGCGCCGCCCCGCAGCGCGACGGTCTCGACCACGCCGCTCTTCTCGGTGATGACGACTCGATCGCCGACGACGCCGACCTGGGCCGCCGATCCATCAGCCGCGATCAGCGCTGCCGTGCCATCGGCGACCGGATCGACCGCGCCGGCAGTCAGTGCGTGCGATTCAACCGTTGCGGTACCGAGCACGTAGAGGTGGTCCTTGCTGAAGGCCACGCTCAGCGGCGGTGACGCGACGGGCAGCAGATCGCGCAGTGTGAAACCGTCGTCGCCGCGAACGAACGTCGATACGTTCTGCGATCCGAAGTTCACGACGGCGATCAGATCCCCGGCCGCCGCGATGCCTCCGGCATTGTTGCCGGCGCCGCCCTGGCCCAGCGTCGCGACGCTCTGAAGCAACTGGCCGCCCGTGTCATAGACGAGCAGCTGGTTCTGCGGCCCGTTCGAGGCGGTCACTACGAGAGCACCGTTGCGGTCCGCGGCGAACACCGCGGCGGCCGAACTGAGAACGGCCACCATCATCAGACAGGAAATACGTTTCATAAATGTTTCCGTCGCCTCCACTGAATCGGGGCACGATTGCCCGCTGGAGGAGAGATGGCCGCCCGCGCGGGAAACATTCCCGGCGGGCGAGTGGCGGCGGGACCGGGTCGGCGGGACTACGTCTGGCGAAGGTGCCGTTCGACGACCGTCGCGACGGCGCGGAGATCGGTGCTGGACAGCTCCCCGATGACGAAGAGCGTGAGCGTGCCGGAGCGGAACGCCACGACGTTCATGCCGTCGACGCGCGCCGTACGAAACTGAGCAGGTGCCCGATCCGCGGCAGCGCTCACGACCAGTGACAGGCGCTCGCCGCGACGCCGCAGCACCAGGTGCACGAATCGCCGTCCGCCATGGAGACACACATGGCGTTCGAGCACCACGATGTCCTCGCCCGGCACGGGCGAGATGGTCCGGGGCACGGCTTCGAGTCGACGGTAAGCCGCCTCCTCGAGCGCGGTGGCTTCGCGCAACGGCGGCGCGTTCCCGGGCTGCGCGCAATAGCGATGGTCGCCGACGGCCGCCGCCATGAGCGTGTCGCCGAGCGCTGCCTGGTACACCCACAACAGTCCGGCGCACGCGAACACGCAGGCGGCGGCCGCGGCGATCCATCGCCTGAAGGAGCGTCGGCGGTCCTGCGGCCGCACCGCCAATGACTGGCGCCGCAGGCTCTCGCGTACGCGGGCCGTGAGCTCCGGCGCCGGCGCCAGCTCCGGCGCGCGAACAAATGCCTGGCGAAGGCGATCGCGTGTGCGGCGGCGGTCCTGGACGTCGGCGCGGCAGCCCGCGCAGGTGTCGAGGTGGCGGAGGAGCTGATGGCGCGTTTCCGCCGGCAGTTCACCCGCGACGAACGAATCGGCGAGCCTTCGGGCTTCAGCGCACTGCATGCAACATCTCCGGTTTCTGCAGCTCCGCACGGAGCAGTCCTCGGCCGCGATGCAGCCGCGACATCACGGTACCGAGCGGGATGCCAAGGGCGGCGGAAATCTCCTTGTAGGTCAACTCCTCGACGTCGGAGAGCACGACGACTTCCTGGAATCGCGTCGGCAGCCTCCGGAGGGCCGCGAGCAGGTCTTCGTCGGTGAGCACCTGGGAGACCGGCGGCACGAACGGCACGGATTCGGCGATCCGGTCGCCGGGATCCGGGACGAGCCGCGACCGCGAGCGAGCCCGCCAGCGATGGCTGCGGACGTGCTGAAGGATGGACACGAGCCACGCCCGGCAGTTCGTGCCCGGCGTGAAGCGATGGAACGACTGCAGCGCCTGGATCATCGTTTCCTGCACGAGATCCTCCGCGTCCTGGCGATCGCGCTCGAACCACATGGCCAGCCTGAACAGACGGTCGACGTGCGGCAAGGCTTCGGCCTCGAACGTCCTCCAGTCAGGGGCGCCGGCCGGCGCACGGGTGTGCTCCATGTAACAAAGGAGATATGTCTCGCGACTGCCGGTTTATTCCCGCCCGAAGAGGGAATATTGCGGCCGGCCGGGGCAATGAAGGCTGCGGAGGTTACGTTGATGACAGCAATCCTGAAGCGGCGCATTCCGTCGCTCGCCGCAGCGGCAGTCCTGGCGACGGCGACTCTGTCGGCCGGGTTCGGCGCCGCGCCGAAGATTGGCGACCGGGCGCGCCCGTTTGCGCTCACCGCCCTCGACGGCACCACGGTCAGCCTGGCGGGCGAAACCGCGCGCGGTCCGGTCGTCCTGGTGCTCGCGCGCGGGTGGCCGGGCTATCAGTGCCCCTTCTGCACGCGGCAGTTCGCGGACTTCGTGGCACACGCGAAGGAATTCGAGGCCCGCGGGGCCAACGTGGTGTGGGTCTATCCCGGTCCGTCGGACCAGGTCGTACAGCGTGCGAAGGAATTCGTGGCGTCGCAGCCGCTTCCCGCCAGCTTCCGGTTCGTGACGGATCCGGATTACACGTTCACGAATGCCTATGGGCTGCGATGGGATGCTCCGAACGAGACGTCGTACCCCTCGACATTCGTGATCGACCGAACGTCCATCGTGCGGTTCGCGCAGATCAGCAACGCGCACGACGGCCGCGCCAAGGCGTCCGACGTGGTCGCGGCACTGAACGCACTGGCAGATCGGGGACGCTGATGGCCCGGGTCGTGGCGATCCTCGTCCTGCTCCTGGGGCCGGCGGCGTTCGCCGGCGCCCAGGACGCACGGACGGAGGTCGCGGCACTCGATCACTTCGTCGTCGTCGCCCGGACGGGGTATGGCGACGCGCCCGCGTTCCTGCGCTTCATCGAGGATGCCGAGCGCGGCGCGCCGGCACGAGAGGCGTTTTCCGGACGCGGTCCGCTGGCGATTCTCGGGCTGGCGCTGCTCGGCGGCTTCGCCCTGAACCTCACGCCGTGCGTGCTCCCGATGATCCCGATCAACCTGGCGATCATCGGGGCCGGGACGCAGGCGCGGTCCCGCGCGAGAGGGTTCCTCCTCGGCGGGGCGTATGGATTGGCGATGGCGATCGTCTACGGTGTCCTGGGTGCGGTCGTGATCCTGACCGCCGGGCGATTCGGCACGCTGAATGCGTCGCCGTGGTTCAACGCCGCGCTGGCGGCGCTCTTCGTGGTGCTGGCGTTCGCGATGCTCGATCTCGTGACGATCGACTTCTCGCGATTCTGGCATCGCCGCCCCGGGCGAGAACGTGGGCGCGGGTATGCGCTCGCCCTGACCATGGGCGGGCTCTCCGCCCTGCTCGCCGGCGCCTGTGTGGCTCCGGTCGTGATCGAGGTGATCCTCTTCGCGAGCCGCCTGTATGCCGGCGGGACCGTGATGGCGATCGCCCTGCCGCTGGGGCTCGGGATCGGGATGGCAGCGCCATGGCCGCTGGTCGGCGGCGGACTCGCGTCACTTCCACGACCGGGCCGGTGGATGGTCCATGTGAAGCGTGCGTTCGCGGCGTTCATACTCGCGACCGCCGCCTACTACGCCCACCAGACCTACACCATTGTCACGCTGCGCGACGGAGGGCATTCCGAAGCGTTCACCGGCGGGTGGGCCACATCCCTGGAGGAGGGCCTCGCCCGGGCACGGCGCGAGCGCAGGCTCGTTGTCATCGACATGTGGGCCACCTGGTGCCGCGACTGCCTCGTCATGGATCGGACGACGCTCGCCGACCCGGCAGTCGACGCCGCCCTCGACGGCTTCGTGAAGATCAAGTACCTGAGCGAACGTCCGGACGAATCGCCCGTGAGCGACGTGCTGGACCGGCTCGGCGTCGTCGGGTTTCCCACGTATATCGCGCTCCGTCCCATCGACTGACCGCTCAGGAGCCGGGACGCTGGACCCTCGGCCCGCGGGGCGCAATGGCGGTAAACTGAGCATCGTCCGGCCAAACGCGGCCGGGTGACGTCAGATACAACGGACAAGGAGGCCCCGTGAGACAGATCCTGACCGTCGCGCTCCTCGCCGTCGTGACCTCCGCGGCCGGGTACGCACAGCAGAGCAAGCCGTACAAGTCGACCGACGAAGGGGTCAAGGCTCCGGTCGTGATCAAAGAGGTCAGGCCGAAGTACACCGCCGGGGCCATGGAGCGGCAGGTGCAGGGGAGCGTCGAGGTCGAGGCCATCGTCAAGGCCGACGGCACCGTCGGCGACGTGACGGTGATCAAGTCGCTCGATCCCGAACTGGACGAGCAGGCAGTGAACGCCACGAAGGAGTGGCGCTTCCGACCCGGCACGAAGGACGCGAAGGCCGTCGACGTCGCGGTGCAGATCGAGTTGACCTTCACGCTGCGCGCGGACGAGTAAGTCGCCGGGCTACCGCGCGATCGGATCGACCCCCGCGCGCCTGGCTTCGGTGTTGAACACCGCGAGATCCTTCGTCAGCAGACGCTCGAGGCGATCGGTCTCGGCCTTCAGCTCCTTCTTCAGGTCCTCGAAGATCGGATAGATGTTCGCCGTCGGCTTGCCCTCGCCGCGCAGCGTCATGCCGAGCAGCGACGCCAGACGGTTGTTCGTCTTGATCGGGAAGTTGAGCGGATCCTGTCCGCTCTGGTTCCTGACCTGGTAGATGTCCTGTTCGACGGCGCTCAGGCCGATCAGCAGTTCGTCGCCCGCGGTCTTCAGCTGCGCGTCCGGCGACTTCTTCAGCCGCTCGTTGATCGCGTCCTTGATGCGGCGGATCTGGATGACGGCATTGTTGGCTTCGCTGATCTTGTCGCGGATCTGAATCCCCAGGTTGAACTGCTCCGCGAGATCGGCGTCCGGCGTGTTGCGCAGCGGATGTTTGCGGACGACGAGCGGCTGCGTCTGCGTCTGGCCGTCGACGCTCATCCGCACCTGGTAGGTACCGGGCAGCGCCAGCGGCCCGTTGGTCGTCGCGCCCCACAGGATCATGCCCGGGAAGGTGACGGCGCCCGGATAGTTGAGCGTCCAGCTCGCGCGATTCAGCCCCGCCGCCATCGACGCGGTGGGCGGGCCGCCGCGCCCGCGGCCGCCGCCCCCCGCCGCTTCTTCACCCGTTTCCGGCGCCGCACCTCTCGCCCCTCTTCCGCCCGCCGCCGGTGGAGCGCCCTGAATCGTGCCGACGACCTGGCCTTTCCCGTCGAGGATCTCGATCGTCATCTTCTGCGCCGGCTTGCGCAGCAAGTACGGAATGCTCGCGGCTCCCACGCCGCGGATCGCATCCGCCGGTTTGTACAACACGAACTCGCCTGACGCGGCCGCGGTCGAGCCGCCGGCCTGACGCAGCGCGGCGAGGTCGTCCAGCACGTAGAAGCTGCGGCCGTGCGTCGCGATGGCGATCGCGTTGGCGTCGACCCAGAGATCGACGATGGGCACGTCGGGCAGATTCAGCGACAGCGGGTGCCACCGATCGCCGTCGTCATACGAGATGTAGAACCCGTGCTGCGTGCCGGCATAGAGCAGGCCGCGGCGGGTCGGGTCTTCGCGGACGACGTGGACGTAATCGTTCGCCGGGATGCCGTTCACGATCTTCGTCCAGCTCTTGCCGAAGTCGCGCGTGCGGAACACGTAGGGGGCGAAGTCGGCCAGCAGCGGCTTCTTCACCGCCACGTAGGCGCCGCCCGGCTCGAAGCTGGACGCGTCGATCTGGCTGACGCGTCCGAGGTCGGGCATGTCGGGCGGCGTGACCTTCGTCCAGTTCCTGCCGCCGTCGCGCGTCACGTGCACGAGCCCGTCGTCGGATCCGGCCCACAGGATGTTGACGTCCTTCTTGCCGGGTCCGAGCGCGAACACGGTCGCGTAGACCTCGGGGCTGTTCATGTCGTGGGTAATCGGACCGCCCGACGGCCCCATCGTCTTGGGATCGTGGCGCGTGAGATCGGGGCTGATCTTGTCCCACGTGTCGCCGCCGTTGGTGGTTTTCCACACGTGCTGCGACGCGGTGTAGAGCACGCGCGGGTCGGCGTGCGAGAAGATGATCGGATAGGTCCACTGCCAGCGCTCGAACAGTTCGCTCGACGGTTCCCCGGAGAACATGCGCGGATACGGATTGACCTCGCGCAGGTTGCTGGTGCGCCGATCGAGGCGGGTGAGCAGCGATCCGTTGTTGCCGCCGGCGTAGAAGATGTCGACGTTGAGCGGATCGGGTGCGACGTAGCCCGGCTCCGCCCCGCCGGGGCTGTACAGCTCCGGCGCGGCGCCGCCGCGTCCGCCGCCACCGGCGGCTCCGCCAGCCGCGCCGCGTCCGCCGCCGACCGTCGCGTTGCTCGGCACGCAGACGGTGCTGCCGTCCTGCTGTGCGCCGCAGACGTGAAACGGCACGTGCCGGGTGGTGATGACGTGGTAATACTGCGCCGTCGCGAAGTCCTGCGCCGTCCAGCCCTGGCCCGCGGCGATCGACACCGCCCCGCCGCCGTCGTTGCCGATCACGAGATGCCTGGGATCGTCGGGGTCGATCCACAGGTCGTGATGGTCGCCGTGCGTTCCCTGGCCGACGTTGGCGACGGTCTTGCCGCCGTCGGTCGAGCGGAACGCGCTCGTGTTCAGCATGTAGACGGTGTCTTTGGCGGCAGGATCGGCGATGACGTGCGTGTAGTAGAACGCGCGCTGCCGGATGTTGCGGTTCTCGTTGACGAGCATCCATGTGCCGCCGGCGTTGTCGGAGACGTACAGACCGCCGCGCTCGTTCTCGACCAGGGCGTAGACGCGATTCGGGTCCGCGCCGGAGACGTCGATGCCGATGCGCCCGACGACGCCGGAGGGCAGGCCGGGATTGCGCGTGATCTCCGTCCAGTTCTCGCCGCCGTCGGTGGACTTGAACAGCCCGCTGCCGGGCCCGCCGCTGGACATCTGGTACTCGACGCGGTACGCCTCCCAGAGCGCCGCGTAGATCGTGTTCGGATTGCGACGATCGACCGACAGGTCCACCGCGCCGGTCCTGGTGTCGCGGTAGAGCACCTTCGTCCACGTCTTGCCGCCGTCCGTCGTCTTGAACACGCCGCGCTGCTCGCTGTTCGTGCCGTATTTGCCGAACACGGCGACCCACACGATGTCGGGATTGGACGGATGCACGCGGATCTTCGAGATGGCGTCGACGGTGCCGTCGCCGAAGCCGACGTGCGTCCACGTCTTGCCCGCGTCGGTCGACTTGTACATCCCGTCGCCCGGCATGATGTTGCCGCGGATGCAGGATTCGCCCATGCCGATGTAGACGATGTCCGGGTTGGACTGGGAGACGGCGACGGCGCCGACCGAGGAGCTCTTGATCTGCCCGTCGGTGACCGGATTCCAGTTCTCGCCGCCGTCGGTCGTCTTCCACAACCCGCCGCCCACCGCGCCGAAGTAGGCTTCGCGCGGCCGCCCCTTGACGCCGCTGACGGCGATCGAGCGCCCGCCGCGCAGCGGCCCGATGCTGCGCCATTGGTACGCCTTCAGCACCATCGGATCGATCGGTCCGTCGGCCGCGGCGGTCTGCGTCGGCCGCGATGCGGCGACGTCCAACACCAGGGCTGCGGCGAACGCCAGCGCCGCAGCGGGAGCCACGAAATATTTCGATTTCACGTGCGGGAGTTTACACCAGCACCGAAAGCGGAGAGCGGAGCGGCGGGCGGATTCCGGCAGCCTACAATACAGCCGTGCAGATCGTCCGGCTCCACGACCCGTCCCGCCGGCCGGCGAGCTGGATGGAGATCGTGCGGCCGGGGCAGGTCGCGGTCTTTGCGAAAGACCTCGACAGCGGCGCGCCGTGTGACACCGACGGCCGGCCGTTCGCCGACGCCGCCCAGGCCACCTGCGTCATCTTCGATTCGCTCTCCGCGGCCCAGGCCTTCGCCGAGGCGACGCTCGCGAAGGCGCCCGGGATGCGCCTCGACATCTTCGACGCGGCCGGCCGCGCGAATCCACCGCTCGTCACGCTGCTGCATCCTTCGCGGGCGCGGGACGCCGACACCCATCCGCGCGTCCTGCGGAAGCGGCAGATCATCGCCTGGGCGCTGATCGCCGCCGGCATCCCGCTCATCGTGTTCGCCTACCTGGAGCACGAACGGCGCGAGATCATCCTGCCGGCATTCCTCGGCATCAACATGCTGCTGGCGGCGGGACGTCTGCTCTGGTTCAACCTCGGCATCCGCGAGACGGAGCGCGCGCGCCGGGAACGGCTGCGCCGGCACGACGGACGGAGCGGCACCGCCTCTTCATGACGACCGAGCTGCTGTTCCACGTCCTGCTCGCGCTCGCCATCGTCGTCATCGCCGGGCGCGTGCTCGGCGTGCTGGTCGCGCGGGTCGGGCAGCCTCCGGTCATCGGCGAAGTCCTGGCCGGGATTCTGCTCGGGCCGTCGCTGCTGGGCGCCGTCGCGCCTGGCGTCGAGGCGTTTCTGTTTCCGGCCGCGGCGCGGCCGACGCTCGGCGTCATCGCCCAGATCGGCGTCATTCTCTACATGTTTGTCGTCGGCCTCGAGTTCGACCCGCGTTCGCTGCGGCGGCGTGCCGCGCCGTACGTGGTGACTTCGCTGGCGAGCATCGCCGTGCCGTTCGCGCTGGGCTGGGCGCTCGCCGCGGCGACGCATCGCGGGTTGAGCCAGCCCGGCGTGCCGTTCCTCGCGTTCGCCATGTTCATGGGCGTGGCGATGTCGATCACTGCCTTCCCGGTGCTGGCGCGCATCCTCACCGATCGCGGCCTGTCGCGCACCGAGCTCGGCACGGCGGCGCTGACGTGCGCGGCGGTGGACGACGTGAGCGCGTGGTGCCTGCTGGCGATCACGGTCGGCATCGCACGCGCGACGCTGTTCGACGCGGCCGTCGTCCTCGGACTGACGGTCGCGTTCATCGCCGCGATGTTCCTCGTGGTGCGGCCGATCGCGGTCCGGCTGACCGAAGACGCCGACGGCGAGCTGTCGCACGCCGCCGTCACGTGGGCGCTCGCCGGGCTGCTCGCGTCCGCGGTCGTGGCGGAGCTGATCGGCATTCACGCGATCTTCGGCGCGTTTCTCTTCGGCGCGGTCGTCCCGGCCGGCAGCACGCTGGCGCGCCGGCTGCAGCACGATCGCACGCCGGTGGTCACGAT
Source organism: Vicinamibacterales bacterium (assembly GCA_035699745.1). Classification (NCBI taxonomy): domain Bacteria; kingdom Pseudomonadati; phylum Acidobacteriota; class Vicinamibacteria; order Vicinamibacterales; species Vicinamibacterales bacterium. Next base: position 27,904 of record DASSPH010000025.1, on the reverse strand, counting down.
CCTGTTCCTGCCGGCGTTCTTCGCGGTCACCGGGCTGCGGACGGAAATTGGTCTCCTCGCGTCCTGGCAGGACTGGGCGATTTGTCTCTCGATTGTCGTGCTGGCGACGGCGGGGAAGTTCGGTGGCACGCTGCTGGCCGCGCGCCTGACGGGAATGCCGCAGCGCCTGGGAGTGCGGCTCGGCATCCTCATGAACACCCGCGGCCTGATGGAGCTGGTGGTGCTGAACGTGGGGCTGGACCTCGGCGTCATCAGCCCGCGCCTGTTCACGATGATGGTGATCATGGCGCTCGTCACGACCGCCATGACCACGCCGATGCTCGACCTAGTCCCCCCAGATCGCCGCGAGGAGGAGGAGCACGCCGAACGTCGCGCCCACGCCTGAGGCGACGCCGATGGCGATGTTCTTGCCGACCGACGACGACGCCTGATCGAGCGTGAGGCGCGCGATCCGCTCGATCGGAATCTGCACCGGCGGCTCGGGCACGCGCGTGTTGCGCTGCACCGTGATTGAATCCGGTCCGGCCTTCATCAGCGTGCCGCGCAGGCTGCGGCCGTCGGTCTGCTCCACGCGCACCCGGCTTCCCGCCGGAATCCTCTGCGCGTACTCCGCCATCGTCGATCGGTCGATCGGCGGTGCCGCCGGATCCGCCGCGACCCGCGGTCCTGCCGCGGAGGCACAGCCGGTGGTCGTCAACGCGGCGCTCAACGCGATTGCCATGATTCGTCTGGTCATCACATCCCTCGATCAGAAATCGACGCCGAACCCGGCGCGGAACAGCGCCTGGTCGATGCCGCCGCGCACCATCAGCCGCATGTCTCCGGTGAAGAACGCGCGCCGGGTCATGTACGCCTTGAAGCCCAGCTCGCCGAACGGGCGCACGACCGTGCTGTGCTCGGGCCCTTCTTTCCGGGCCGGGGCGAGCTCGCGCGTCACCCGGCTGACCGGATCGAAGCCCCAGATCGGATCGTAGTGCTCGGTCCGCGTCTCCCGCGCGATGTCGATGCCGATGCCCAGGCGCGGGTGGAACCACTGGTTGCGGAAGAACTGGTATTGCTGCGACAGCGACACGCTCGGCCGCGTGATCCGGACGCGCGAGATCTCGCTCGTCGGGGAACCGTTGATCGTTCGCGAGCGGTAGCGGTACTGATGCGCCGGCGTGCCGACGCCGACATCGACCTGCGTCTTGAGATGGTCGGTCCAGTACCAGCCGCCTCCGGCGCCGCCGAACAGGATGGCGTGGACCCAGTTGTGATCCGGCCGATCGAAGTCGCCGGTGCGATCCAACCTGAGGTTCTGCCAGCCGGTGACGGCATAGACGTCACCGTGTCCCGCCGAGCCGCCGGGCTCGGGCGCCTGCGCGCCGGCAGGCGCTGCGCAGGTCAGGCATCCCAGAACCACCAGCATGAACGTTCTCATGCCCAGGTAGGCGTAAACCGGCCGGAAAGGGGCTCAGCTAGATCGTCGTCTTCTTCCGGGCCGTTCCGGCATCGACCGGCTTCGGCGCATCGAGCTTCAGGTTGTATTTCGCGAGCGACGTGCTGACGGCGGCCGCCTTCGCGAAGAGCGCGTTCGCATCGGACAGCGCCTTCGGGGCGTCCGCCCTGGCGTCGCTGTAGGCCTTCATGGTGATCGAGGTCGGCCAGAGGCCGCCCATCATGCCGTTCTTCGCCTGCGCGATCCGGCCGCTGACGCTGGTGTCTGCGGCGCCGCGTCCGCCGCCCCCGCGGCCGCCGCCGGCTGCCAGCGGCAGCTTCGGAGCGAGGGCCGCGGTATCGGCCTTGAGCGAATCGAACGACGCCTTCACGTCGGCAGGGAGGTCGGCCTTGCTGCCGATCTCCTGCGAGAGCTGCGCGATCTGCCGGTTGAGCGAGGCGATTCCCGCCGCCGCCTCGGTCGCGCGCTTCTGCAGCTCGTGCATCTCCATGCCCATGTCGAAGAGCTGCTTGCGCTGCGCCTCGGTGAGCACGACTTCCGGATCGCCGAGGACCCGCATCGCCTTGGTGTCGACGGTCTTGCCGTCGACGACGAGCGCGACGTTGTAGCTGCCGGCGAGGACGAACGGGCCGGGCGTGGCGCCGCCACCCCCGCCGAAGCCGCCGCCGAAGCCGCCGGCGCCGCCGCCGCAGCCGAACCCGAAGGAATCCGCCGACGGACCCTGTCCGCCCCCAGTCTGACCGCCGCCGCCGGCCCCGGCCTGCCCGCCGCCGGCGCCGCGCCCGCCCTGCGCCCCCTGCGGGGCGGCGATCGGCTGCACCCGCAGATCCCAGCAGGCGCTGTTGATGCCGGCCTTCACCGCGTTGGCCGGAATGGCGATCTCGCGCACTTCACGGCCCGTGGCATCGCTGACCTTCAGCTTCACGTCGCCCGGCTTGCTCTTCACGAAGTACGAGAGCACGCCGGCCTGCGGCGGGTTCTGTCCGTAGAACACCTGGTTGCCCCAGAACTCGTAGTTGCGATCGCGCGCCGGACGGCGATACATCGACGTCGGCGGCGGCGTGAAGAGCCGCGCCTCGGTGTTGCGCGCCGCGGCGTACTCCTGAATCGGCTCGAGGTGATCGAGGATCCAGATCGCGCGGCCGTGGGTGCCGAGCACCATCGCGTTGTCGCGCGGATGGATGACGATCTCGTCGACGCGCACCGTCGGCAGGTTCCACTTCGGCCGCGACCAGGCCGCGCCGCGATCCAGCGACAGGAACAGCCCGGTCTCGGCGCCGACGTAGAGCACGTCGGGATTCTTCAGATCCTCGGTGATCGTCTTGATCACCTCGCCGCGAAGATTGCCGTTGATCGACGTCCAGGACCTGCCGAAGTCCTTCGTCATGTAGATGTACGTCTCGTAGTTGTTCCGCCGGTGGTCGTCGATGGTGATGTACGCCGTCCCCGCGTCGAACCGCGACGGCGTGACCCGCGAGACGTAGGCGCCGCGCGGCGCGTCGGGCAGCTTGGTGAAGACGTCGTTCCACGCCTTGCCGCCGTCCACCGTGACCTGCAGCCGGCCGTCGTCCGTGCCGGCGTAGAGCACGCCCGCCTGTTTCGGCGACTCGGCGAGGGCGACGATCGTGCCGTAGGCGCCGATGCCGTCGTTCCTGGCAATCGTGATGTCGCTGCCCTTCAGGCCCATCGTCACGATCTGCTCCCGATCGGAATCCTCGCCGGTGGTCAGATCCGGGCTGATCGGGGTGAACGTGAGGCCGCGATCCGGCGCGCGGAACACGCGATTGGCGGCGACGTAGACGACCGCCGCGTCGTGCGGCGAGATCAGCATCGGGGTGTCCCAGTGCCACCGGTAGGGCGGCTCGCCCTGCGGCGCGACCGGGCGAATCGACATCGTCTCGTTCGTCACGCGATCGACGCGGACGATGTTGCCGTCCTGCGACTCGCTGTAGAGCACGCGATTGTCGCGCGGATCCTGCAGCACCACGAAGCCGTCGCCCCCCTGGATCGTCGTCCACCGGTAATTGTCGATGCCGACGGCGCCGCGCACCGCGCTCGGCCCGCACCAGTCGTAGTTGTCCTGCATGCCGCCGCAGATGTTGAACGGCATCGCGTTGTCCACGCTGACGTGGTAGAAGAGCCCCACCGGCAGGTTGGGGACGAACACCCAGGTCTTGCCCATGTCCCACGACTGGGCGAGGCCGCCGTCATTGCCGATGACGACGCGGTTGGAGTTCGCCGGATCGATCCAGATCGCGTGCACGTCGTCATGGGTCGACTCGGCGACGTCGGTGGCGACCGTCCTGCCGCCGTCGAGCGACTGGTGCAGGCCGACGCCGCCCATGTAGACCACTTCCGGATCGTTGGGATCGATGCGGACCTGGCTGAAGTACATCGGCCGCGCGTTGACGTTGTTCACCTTGCGCCACGTCGCGCCGGCGTCGTCCGAGCGGTAGAGACCGGTCGCCGACGCGTTGACGCCGGTGGCGACGCCGCGTCCGCCGAAGCCGCCGCCCGCCTGACCTCCAGGCGCTTCTTCGGCGGTGGTCGCCGCCGGCGCGGCTCCGCCGCCACGCGCACCCTGCGCTCCCGCCGCGCCCTGCGCGGCACCGCCGCCGCCGCGTCCTGCGGCGGGACCTTCAATGGACGCGTACAGGATGTTCGGCCGCTTGCGATACACATCGATCGCGATGCGCCCGAGCGGACCGTCCGGAATGCCGTTCCCTTTCAGCCGGGTCCAGGTCTCGCCGGCGTCCGTCGACTTCCAGATGCCGCTGCCCGGACCGCCGCCGTTCATGCAGCAGGCGGTACGGCGGCGCTGGTAGGTCGACGCGTACAGAACCTTGTTGTTCGCCGGATCGATCACCAGGTCGTTCGCGCCCGTGTCCTCGTCGACCTTGAGCGTCTGCTTCCAGGTCCTGCCGCCGTCGACGGTCTTGAAGATGCCGCGCTCGCCGCCGGAGCCGAACAGCGGCCCCGTGGCCGCCACCCACACCGTGTCGTTGTCGCGCGGGTCGATCACGACCCGGTTGATGTGCCTGGAGGTCTTGAGCCCGATGTTCGTCCACGTCCTGCCGCCGTCGGTGGTCTTGTAGACGCCGTCACCCCAGGACGTGCTCTGGCGGTTGTTCGACTCGCCGGTGCCCATGTAGACCAGGTCGGGGTTGTTCTGCGACACGGCCACGTCGCCGATCGACATCAGTCCCTGGTCCTGGAACTGCGCCTCGAAGGTGGTGCCGTTGTTCACGGTCTTCCACACGCCGCCGTGCGCGGTGGCGACGTACCAGATGTTCGAGTTGGCTTCGTAGATGGCGAGATCCGAGATCCGCCCGGACATGGTGGCGGGTCCGATCGGCCGCCAGTACAGCGAGTCGAAGGGACCGCTCGACGCCGGCGCGGATGCGGCCTGGCGGCCGAGGAGCGACTGGCCGCCGAACGCGAGCACGGCGCACAGACCGGCAGCGAACACGCGTAACTTCATCGATGTTTCTCCAAGGGGAACGGTCGAGTTTTGCCCGGCGATTATATACGTCAATCAATTGGCCGGTGGCCAACCGGTCGAGTACAACCGGGACATCGAGCCCGCGTTCAGTTCTGCCGCGGCGGGCGGCATGTACTACCTGCTGATGAAGGCGTCTATCGCCGCTCGTCGACCCGGAACTTTCGCGATCCGGCGGGCTGACCGTCGAGGAAGACTTCGGCGGTGTATTCCCCTTTGGGGAATCCCCATCCGCTCTTGAGGCCGAAGTCGGTGGCGGCGGCATCGGTGTACGAGACCGGCTTCTTCGCTTCGTCCAGCACCCGGCCGCCGAGCGTCCAGCGCACGCTCAACGTAGCGGAGCCTTTGCCCGCGGTGAGCACCGAAATGTAGATGCTGTCCTTTGGCGTGAATGCCGCGGCATGCTCGCGGACGCTGTTGTCAGCGTTCAGCGAACGACCCAGCTGAATGTCCACCACGCGAAGGGTGGGTTTGCTGCAGGCGGCTGCCGCCGCGAGGACGAGGAGAAGCGCACGGACGGCCTTCGACATAGTCCATGCGATTGTACGTCCTGACGCAGGTCAGATCGGCCAGTTCCTGGGAACCTTGACGACGTACGTGCCGGCGACCCGGTCGTGCCAGGCCTGCCGATCGGGATCGCGCAGAATCCAGAAGAATCCCAGGCCGGCGACGGCGAGGGAGAAGATGCCGGTGAGGCCGCGGATCAACGAGTCCGCGAAGCGCAGGACGGCGCCGTCGGTCTTGACCAGCCGCAGCTGACAGATGATGCCGCCGAGCGTCGTGCCCTTCCAGGTCCAGAAGCCGACGTGATACGCGAGCGCCACCAGCATCGCCTTCTGTTCCCAGTTGCGGCCGAAGTCGAAGAGATCGACGAGGATTGCGACCAGCACCACGTCGAGCGCGAAGGCGGCGAGCCGTTCGAGGAACGCCGCCCGCGGCAGCACGACGAGGCCGGCGGGGCCGCTCGCCGCGACCGGTTCGACCGGCGGCGTCACCGCCGCGTAGAGCGGTTCGTCCGCGGTCGATAGCGGCGGCAGCGGCTCGGGGGCCGGCGCCGCGGACGCCATGGCGGGTGCCGCATCCGGCGGCGGCGCGAAGGGCGGCGGTGCCGCGGGTTCCACCGGCGGTGGAACCTTGCTCTTCTTCGGCGGCCTGGGATTCTCGCGCCGGTAGGCGCTGAAAAAGGCGAGCGTGGATGCGCCGACACCGAAGATGCCGGCCAGCGTCCACGTCACCAGGCCGAGCACCGGAATCATGTAGGCGATCGCCATGATCACCGAGCCGATCAGGAACGAGCGCAGCGACTGCGATCGGCGCTCCGGCTCCTCCTCGCGGATCACCGTCATGCCGATCCAGCGGGCGAACGCGACCTTGCCCAGGAGCGCTCCCAGCAGCAGCGCGCAGAGCACGAACGGCACGACGGCGATGCCGATCACCGACACGGCGAGCAGCACGCACACGGGACCGACGAGCAGCATCACCAGCAGCCCGGTCATGAACGACGACAGCGGCGTCGCGCGGAGCGGCACGGTGGCGGCGCGCACCGGCGTGTCGAAGACGAGATTGAGCAGCAGATTGACGATGAAGAAGACGAACGCGACCGTCCACACCCACGGCAGGCCGGGCACGATCGGCCGCGCCAGCAGCAGCCCCTGCGTCAGCCACGGCACGATCCCGCGCAGCCGATCGCCCAGGCCCGCGGTGCCGATGACGACGTGGTGCCCCCCCGGGTTGAAGCCGGCGAAGCTCTCGAGGCCGCCGGCGACGAACAGGTCCTCGCGGACCTGCGCCCCTTCGTCGATCACCGCGGTGCCGCCGACGACGATGAGCGATCCGTCGATCACCGCGGTGCGCGCCAGCTGCGCTCTGCCGAGCACGACGAGGACGTCGCGATCGACGCGCCCCTCGATGATCGCATCGCCGGCGATCACCACGACGTCGCGGGCGACGTCGTTGGCGCGCAGGGTGTAGTTCTGGGCGATCCGCAGCGCCGGATTGTTGCTCCAGTGCCGGATCACCGGCGGGTTGTCGACGTCGACCTCCTGCGCCGCCGCCGGCGCCGGAACGCCGATCGCGAGCGCGAGCGCGGCGATCGCCGGTGTGAAGACCCTCATGACTGTTCGGCCCTTTCGATGAAGACGTAACTGAGCGCGGCGCCGAAGGCGGCGCACGCGGCGCACATGATGACGACGATGCCGAAGGCGTAGACGAGAAACGGCTCGACCATCGTCCGCCACAGCACGCGGCCGGCGTTGCTGGTGACGACGAGCGAGGGCGGAGCGGGCGGCAGCATCCAGATGCCGGCCGCGACGAGGAGGACGGCCACGATCGAGGCGGCCTGCCATCCCGCCGGCCACGTGAACCAGGCGCGCGTGTACCACGGCCGCCGCGCCCACGCGTCGACGGCCTCGAGCACGCGCGGCAGCAGCGTGTGCGGCGCCGGCGGGACCGGGAGCCGCCCCAGCTCGCGGTGGACGTGGCGTTCGAGATCCTGAAACGTCATGGCGTGAGTACCCGGCGGAGCGCCTCGCGTCCGCGATGGATGTCGGTCTTCACCTTGCCGAGCGACACGCCGAGCGTGGCGGCGATCGCCTGGTAACTGGCTCCCTCGAAGTGGAACAGCACCAGCGGTACGCGCTGGTGATCCGGCAGCGCGCGCACGGCCGCTTCGAGCGCCTCGGTGGCGACGGCGCGCTCGAGACGGTCGAGCGGCGCGGGGTCCGCCGAGGCGAGCCCGTCGGCGAAGTCCGGCGCCCCGGCTTCGCCGTCCCCCATTTCACTGAAGAAGCGCCACCGGGCGCGGTAGCGCGAGAGGTGGTTCAGGCACACGTTCGTGGTCGTGGTCTTGAGCCAGCCGGCGGCGGCGGGACTGGAGCCGAGGTCCTCGAACCGCTGAAAGGCCCTGAGGAACACGGTTTGCGCCGCGTCTTCCGCGTCGGCGGCGTTCCCGAGCAGCCGCACCGCGGTCGCGAACACCATGTCCTGATACCTCCGCACGAACGCCTCAAAAGGATGGGCGTTCACCTGGGGGAAGAACCCGGCCGGCGGCAGAAAGTTTCAGGCGCACGGTAAAATGCCGGCATGCGGAGACTGGGCCGCCTGGCGCTCGCCGCGGCGATGCTCGCCGGCGGCTGCGGCACCGGCGCCACCGGTCCGACGCCGCCGGCGGCCCCGGTGCGCGTGACGGTGAGCCGGCTCCCCACCTTCGTCGCGGGGGCGGCGCTCTTCGCAATCCGCATCGACAACATCAGCGGCTCGGCGGTGAATCTTACGTTCCCGAGCAGCTGCCAGGTTCTGCCGTCCTTCAGCGACCGCGCCGGCCGGGCGGTGACGCCGGTGGGCGGCGGCTTCGCCTGCCTGACGGTCATCACCGAGCTGTCGCTGCTGCCGGGCGTCTCGTTCATGCAGCCGTTCACCGTGAAGGCCGGATCCACCCCCGAGGCGCAGTTCGTGGTCCTGCCGCCGGGGGAGTACACGATCCGCGGCCGGCTGGAAGACACGGTCTACAAGCTGGAATCTGCTCCGCTCGCCTTCACGCTGCAGTAGACTCTGCGGTCATGACCAAGACACTCATCGCCGCCGCCGCGCTCTTCTTCTGTGGCATCGCCGTCGGCCGGGCCTATCAGCCGGCCCCGTCGAAGGTGTACGAGATGCGGACCTACACCGCTGCCGAGGGCAAGTTCGACGCCGTGAACGCGCGGTTCCGCGACCACACCCTCAAGCTGTTCGAGAAGCACGGCATGAAGAACATCGGCTACTGGACGCCGATGGACGGGCCGACCGCGGGCACCACCCTGATCTACATCCTGGAGCATCCCAGCCGCGAGGCGGCGGCGAAGAACTGGAAAGAGTTCGGCGCCGATCCGGAGTGGCAGAAGGCGAAGGCGGCGTCCGAGGTGAACGGACGGATCGTGGCGAAGGCCGAGTCGCTGTTTCTCACCGCGACCGACTACTCGCCGATCAAGTAGCCTCCCCGGGCGGCGTCGAAGGGCCGGCCCGGAGCTACCGCTGGGTCGAAGGGCGGCGGCGCGCCGGGCGTGCCGCCTTCTTGACGCGCGTGGGGACCCGCGGGGCGCGTGCCTCCTGGCTCCAGATCCACTTGCCGTTGCGCTTCACGCGGCTCAGATTCACCGAGTAGTGATACTTGTCGGCGCGGTAGAAGGTCTCGACGACTTCGAAGGCGCGATCCCCCTCGGTGAACATCACGCGGGTGACGTGCATCACGGGATAGAGCACCGGGATGGCGAGCTGCGACGCCACTTCGGGATTGGCCGGCGCCGCCTCGACGGTTTCCTCGGCGCGCAGCACCGGGATCTTGAGGTCGCGCTCGAACACCGTGTTGAGCGGAACGGTCTTCAACACCGCCGGGTCGACGCGCGCGCCGATTTCGACCGGCACGTAGTTGATGGTGAACGAGAACGGCTCGCCGTCGACGCGGCGGGCGCGCTTGATCTGGACGATCTCCTTCACCGTCGGGGCGAGCTGGAGCACCTCGCGGACCGCGTCGGTGGGGGGCACGCGCGTCATCTCGACGTTGACGACTTCGAGCTGCTGCACGCGCTGATAGAGGTCCTCGAGGAAGCCGCTGTACTTGATCGGCGGCAGGACCTTCGGCAGCTCCGGCGCGACGAACGTCCCTTTGCCCTGCACCTTGACCAGCAGGTGCTCGCGCACCAGCTCGCGCAGCGCTTCGCGAATGGTGACGCGGCTCACCTTCAGCTCGCGCCCGAGCTCGTGCTCGGACGGAATCTGGAAGCCGGGATCGTACTGGCGCGTCGCGATGCGGTGACGGATGACCTGCTCGACCTGGTGGTACAGCGGGACGATGCGGTTTTCGCGTGGCACTGAGTCGAGCATAGCAAGTTCACCCGGGACGCTTATCTTGTATTGTTATCCAGACAAGTATACTCTCACCTGATTACCCCGTCATGAAAGCGCTCCACGGCATCCGCGTTCTCGACTTGTCGCGCATGGTCGCCGGCGGCATCGCCGGCATGCTGATGGCCGACTTCGGCGCCGAGGTCGTCAAGATCGAGCAGCCGGGCAGCGGCGATCCGCTGCGGCAGTGGACCGCGGACGGCGCGCCGCTGTGGTGGAAGGTCTACGCCCGCAACAAGCGGTTCGTCACGCTCAACCTGAAGGCGCCGGAAGGACGCGCGCTGCTGCTGAAGATGCTGCCGCAGTTCGACGTGCTGATGGAGTCGTTCGTCCCCGGCACGCTCGAGCGTCTCGGTCTGGACTGGGACACGCTCAAGGCGCATCGTCCCGGCCTGATCCTCCTGCGCATCTCGGGCTGGGGGCAGACCGGCCCCGACAGCGGCCGTCCCGGATTCGGCACCCTGGTCGAGGCCGCCACCGGCTTCGCGGAAATGAACGGCGAGCCCGATCGCGGGCCGATCGTGCCCGCCTTCCCGCTCGCCGACAGCGTCTCGGCGCTGTACGCCAGCAACGCCGTGATGTTCGCGCTCTACCACCGCGACGTGCACCACGCCGGCGGGCAGGTGATCGACGTCTCGCTGTTCGAGTCGCTGTTCTCGCTGCTCGGGCCGCTCGCCGCCGAGTACTCCGCGACCGGGCGCCAGCGGCGCCGCGACGGCAGCCGCTCGCGCAACGCCGGGCCGCGCGGCTGCTACCGCACCGCCGACGGCGGGTGGATCGCGGTCAGCGGCTCGACGCCGAAGATGGCGGAGCGCTTCCTCCGCAGCTACGGCCTCGACGATCTCCTCGACGATCCGCGGTTCGCCACCAACGCGGCCCGGGTCGAGCACGCCCGCGAGCTGGACGAGGCGATCGCCGGCGCGATCGCGGCGCGCTCGCTCGCCGAGAACGTCGCCGTCATCGCCGCCAACCAGCTCACCGCCATCCCGGTGCAGACCATCGCCGACATCGAGGCGCATCCGCACTGGCGGGCGCGCGGCCTCACCCGCGACGTGCCGAACGGATCGGGCGCCGTCCGCATGCACGCCGTCGTCCCGCGGTTCTCCGAGACCCCGGGCGAGATCCAGTGGGCGGGCGGCGAGCTGGGGCAGGACAATCACGCCATCTACGGCGCCCTGGGGCTCACATGCGACGAGCAGCAGCACCTCCGCGAGCGCGGCGTCATCTGAGCATGGCCGCTGCTGCTCCGCGGCGCGGCCGGCTGCTCATCGGCGGCGAGTGGCACGCGGGAGCGCGGCCGCCGCTCGACGTGCGCGACAAGTACACCGGCGAGGTGATCGGCGCCGTCGAATGCGCGGGACGCGAACAGGTCGATGCCGCGATCGCCGCCGCGGCGGCGTCGTTCGCCCGGACGCCGCTCGACCCGCAGCAGCGCTACGTCATCCTCCAGAACACCGCCCGCCTCATCGATCGGCACCGCGAGGAGCTGGCGGCGCTGATCACCGCGGAAGGCGGGTTGCCGATCAGCGACGCGCGCACCGAGGTGTCGCGGGCGGTGCAGACCTGCATCGTCTCGGCGGAGGAGGGGAAGCGGCTGGTCGGCGAGATGGTCCCGATCGAGGCGGCGCCGGGGCAGGCGCATCGGATGGCGTTCAGCATCCGCGTCCCGCGCGGCGTGGTCTGCGCGATCACCGCGTTCAACTCGCCGCTGAACATGATCTGCCACAAGGTGGCGCCGGCGCTCGCGTCGGGCAATGCGGTGGTGATGAAGCCGTCCGAGCTGGCGCCGCTGAGCGGCGTGCGGCTGTTCGAGCTGCTGCTCGAGGCGGGCGTGCCGCCGGGGCACCTCGGCCTGGTGCACGGCGCCGGCGCGGATCTCGGACCGTGGCTCGTCGAGAACCCGCAGGTGGACTTCTACACGTTCACCGGCAGCGCGCGCGCCGGGGCCTGGATCCGCGAGCGCGTCGGGCTGCGTCCGCTGGTGCTCGAGCTGGGGAGCATCTCGCCGACGATCGTGTGCGAGGACGCCGACCTCGCCCGCGCCGCGGCGCGCTGCGCCGCGTCCGCCTTCCGCCGCGCCGGGCAGGTCTGCACCTCGACGCAGCGCCTGTTCGTGCACCGCAGCGTCGAACCCGAGTTCCGCCGCCGGCTCACCGAGACCGCCGCCGCGCTCGTCGTCGGCGATCCGCGCGACCCGCGCACGGACGTCGGACCGATGATCAGCGAGCGGGAGGCGGCGCGCGCCGAGTCGTGGGTGCGCGAGGCGGTCGCCGCCGGCGCGACAATGGTTCACGGCGGCCGCCGGGAGGGTGCGGTGCTGCAGCCGACGATCCTCGCCGACGTCTCGCCGTCGATGCGGGTGTCGTGCGAGGAGATCTTCGCGCCGGTGGTGTCGATCATTCCCTACGACGCCTTCGACGCCGCCATCGCGCAGGCGAACGACACGCCGTTCGGCCTCGCGGCAGGCATCTTCACCAGAGACCTGACCCGCGCGATGAGCGCCGCCCGGCGGCTGTCGGTCGGGCTGCTGCACGTCAACGACGCCTCGAGCAGCCGCGTCGACCTCATGCCCTTCGGCGGCGTCAAGCAGAGCGGCCAGGGACGCGAAGGGCCGAAGTACGCGATGCAGGAGATGACCCAGGAACGGCTGATCACGTTGAATCTGGCCTGATGTCACTGCCGATTGCCGATTGCCGATTGCCGATCGGCGAGTGACGATTGACGGTTGGCGATCGACGGATTGACGATTGACGATTGGACGCGAACGGAGCGCGCCGGCAGCCTGCCGCGCGAGCGCGTGTAGGGGAGGCCAATGAATATGACCGGAGCGATGTTCATCGCCCGCTGCCTCGAGCAGGAGGGCGTGACGAAAGTATTCGGCCAGTGCGGCCACACCAACTATGCGCTCATCGACGCCTGCCACAAGCTCGGCATCGAGTATGTCTCGTTCCGCCACGAGCAGCAGGCGGCGCACGCCGCCGACGCCTACTTCCGCGTGTCGCACAAGCTCGCCGTCCTCAACGTCCACCTCTCGCCGGGCATGACCAACGCGGTGACCGGCGTGGTGACGGCCGCCGCCGACTCGACGCCGATGCTCGTCATCACCGGCAACACGCCGTCGTACCATCACGCGCGCGAGCCGCACCAGGGGATCCGCTTCCACGCCGACGCCTCCCAGGGGGACATCTATCGTCCGTTCTGCAAACGGGTCTGGCGCATCGACGCGGCGAGGTACCTGACGGACGTGATGCCGCGCGCGCTCAATCTCGCGCAGACGGGACGCCCGGGCGCGGTGCTGCTCGACGTGCCGATGGACGTGTTCTCGCAGCCGATCGCCGCCGAGCCGATCACCGTGGCGCGCCGTCCGACGCACGGCAAGACCGCGGGCGATCCGGCGGGCATCGCCGCCGCCGCCGATCTGCTCGCCAAGGCGTCGCGGCCGATGATCTTCGCCGGCAACGGCGCGACGCTGTCGGAGGCCTCCCCCGAGCTGCGCCAGGTCGCGGAGCTGCTGTCCGTCCCGGTCGCCACCACGCTGATGGCGAAGGGCATCTTTCCGGAGGATCACGCCCTGTCGCTCGGCATGACCGGCATCTGGGGGACGCGCGTGGCGAACGAGACGGCGCGATCCGCGGACGTGATCCTCGCCGTCGGCACCGGCTTCGGCGAAGCGGACTGCAGCTCGTGGAACCCGCAGTACACCTTCTCGATTCCGCCGACCCGCCTCATCCAGATCGACATCGAGCCGCAGGAAATCGGCAAGATCTATCCCGTCGACGTCGGCATCGTCGGCGACGCGAAACTGACGCTGCGCGAGCTGCACGACGCGCTGCGCGCGCGGCCGGCGCGGCCGTCGGCATCGCGCGCGTCGGACCTGGCGCGCGGCAAGGCCGACTGGCAGACGGAGCTCGCGAAGGAGCAGCGCAACGGCGGCACGCCCATTCATCCGGCGCGGCTGCTGAACGAGATCTCGAGGGTGGCGTCGCCGGAGACGATCTTCGTGACCGACGTCGGGTGGAACAAGAACGGCGCCGGCCAGCAGCTGGTCGCGCGTCAGCCGCAGCGCTTCATCACCAGCGGCGGCATGGCGACGATGGGGTTCGCGCCGGCGGCGGCGATCGGCGCCAAGATCGCCGCGCCCGACAAGCCGGTGATGTGCCTGGTCGGCGACGGCGGGTTCCTCTCGGTGGTGGGCGCGCTGACCACGGCGGTGGAGCTGGGGATTCCGGTGGTCTGGGTGCTGTTCAACAACTTCTGCTTCTCGACCATCCGCACCGTCGGCACGACGTATTTCAACAACGCCTACGGCACCGAGTTCACCACCCCCGACGGCAAGCCGTACAACCCGGACTTCGTGAAGCTGGCGGAGGCGTTCGGCATCGCCGCGGCGCGCGTACAGGAGCCGGACGATCTGCCCGCGGCGCTGCGCGCCGCGGTCGCCGCGGGCGTGCCCTACCTGCTCGACGTCTGGACCCGCGGCGACGTGCCGATGCCGCGCACCGGCCACTGGGACATCGCCGAGTTCCTCGTTCACGGCAACGACTAGTTTTTATCCGGGGGGCTTCGCCCCCCGCCCCCCTCCACGCTCACTCGCTGCGCTCGTTCGCTACGTAAGTTCGGAGGCCCACGTCGAAACCAAGTACGACGCGAGCGAGCGCCGCGAGCGAGCCACGCGAACGGAGCGAGCCGGCGGAGCGGCGAGCGAGCGAGCGTGGAGGGGATCCGGGGGGCGAAGCCCCCGGATCAGGTAATGCCATGTTGTATTGACATTAGAACATGTTGTGGCCTAGTGTTACGCACCTGCAGACCTTTCCGGTAGCGGCACGGAGGGAGGAAATGGTGCGACGTTGTTTGCTGGCGTTCGTAATGACGCTGTTGCTCGTCCCCGCGGCGGCGCGGGCCCAGACCGTGGCGGTGGCCCAGCTCTCGGGCACGGTGCTCGACGAATCGGGCGGCGCCCTGCCCGGCGTGGAGGTCTCCGTCACCCAGACCGACACCGGCATGACCCGGTTCATGGTGACGAACGAGAAAGGGGAGTACATCTTCACCAATCTCCCCGTCGGCCCCTACAAGCTGTCGTCCAAGCTGAGCGGCTTCAGCACCTTCGAACAGACCGGCATCGTGCTGGTCGTCGGCGACGCCCGCTCCATCAACGTGAGCATGAAGGTCGGCGGCCTGACCGAGACGGTGACGGTCCAGTCCGACGCCAACCTGGTCGAGACCCGCAACGTCAACCTCGGCGCCGTCGTGCCGCAGGAGCAGATCGTCAGCCTGCCGCTGAACGGCCGCAGCGTCCTGCAGCTGATCGTCCTCTCCGGATCCGCGGTCGAGAACACCACCCTCACCGACAACCGCCAGTACCCCAACGCGGTGGCCATCTCGGTCGCCGGCGGCACCGGCAACAGCACGATGTACCTCGTCGACGGCGGGTACAACAACGATCCGCAGAACAACACCGGCAACCCGATGCCGTTCCCCGACGCGCTGCAGGAGTTCAAGACCGAGAACGGCGTGCGCAACGCGCGCTACGGCATGTCGACCGGCGCGACCGTCAACGCGGTCACCAAGTCCGGCGGCAACACCCTGCACGGCAACGTCTTCGACTTCGTCCGCGACAGCCGGTTCAACTCGATCCGCTACTTCGAGAAGAAGGCGAACGGCGGCCTCGGCCGTGACGACGGGTTGAAGCGGAATCAGATCGGCGGCACGCTCGGCGGTCCGCTGATGAAGGACAAGCTGTTCTTCTTCGGCGGGACCCAGATCACCAACACCCGCATCGCTCCGCTCGCCGCCGACCAGACCGTCCCGACCGCGGACGTGCGGCGCGGCGACTTCACCCGGATCATGTCGGCCTCGTGCCGCGGCGGCACCGCCCGCACCCTCGGCGCGCCCTACGTCAACAACCGCATCGACCCGTCGCTGTTCCACCCGATCGCGGTGAAGATGATGAACATGCTGCCGCTGCCGGATCCGGCGATCGATCCCGACGGCTGCGGCCGCTACGTGCTGCAGATCCCCAACGACAGCGACGAGCAGCAGTACATCGGGCGCCTCGACTATCAGATGACCTCGAACAAACGGCTGTTCGGCCGCGTGTTCTACACCAAGTACCTGCACGCGCCGGGCTTCGACAAGAACAACCCGAACCTGCTCATGCTCAGCGGCGCCGGCCTCGGCATCGACGCCCGCATGATGACCATGGCGAGCGGCTACGACTGGGTGATTTCGCCGACGCTCGTCGCCACCACCCGCGTCACCTATCAGAGCACCTCGACGGAGCGCATCCAGGGCGAGGGGGCGCCGACCTGGACCTCGCTCGGCGTCAACACCTTCCAGTACACCACCGGCGGCGGCCAGGATTTCCTCGCCGGCGGCTCGGCCGGTTGGAGCAACAGCGGGTTCACCGGACGGTTCTACGTCGACACGCCGTCGGTCGCGCAGGACTTCGACTGGATCAAGGGTTCGCACAGTCTGTCCTTCGGCGGCGTCTGGACCCGTCCCCACACCGACGGTGACGGGACGTTCGCCTCCAACGGCACCTTCGGGTTCAGCGGCCTGATCACCAGCGGCACGAACAACGCCAACGGCGGTCTCGCGATGGCGGACTTCGTGCTCGGCCTGCCGGCGACGTTCAACCAGGCCGGCAGCCAGCGCAACAATCAATCGATCAACGCCGTTGGCCTGTATTTCGGCGACGTCTGGCGCGCCGGCCGCAAGTTCACGCTGAACTACGGCGTGCGTTGGGAGCCGTATCTCGCCGCCAAGGACAACAACGGCTTCCAGCAGGCCTTCAGCCGCGAGAACTTCGACAAGGGCATCAGGAGCGTGGTGTACCCCAACGCCCCGGCGGGCCTCATGTTCAAGGGCGATCCAGGGTTCCCCGACAGCGGCTCGAACAACCGGACCCGGCTGGCGCAGTTCGCGCCCCGCGCCGGCATCGTCTGGGATCCGAAAGGGAACAATCAGCAGACGATCCGCGCCGGCATCGGCCACTACTACGATTCACCCCGGCTGTGGGCCTATGCGCGGCATCCGCTGAACCCGCCGTTCGGCAATCGCGTGAATGCGCAGCCGCCGACCTCCTGCCCGGTGCCGAACCGGAACGGCTGCGCCGTGAACTTCTCCGATCCCTGGGCGAACACCCCCGGCGGCGATCCGCTGAAGGCCATCAACTATCCGCGGCAGGGCGAGCCGGTGCAGGTGGCGCCGAGCAGCGTCAGATTCCCGGTGCAGGGCGGCTTCGTCAGCATGCCGGTCGACCTCACGCCGATGCAGGTGACGCAGTGGAACCTGTCGTACCAGCGGCAGTTCTTCACGAACATGATGTTCGACGTCACCTACATGGGGAACCGCTCGATCCACATCTGGTCGGGCTATGAAGAGAATCCGACCATCTACATTCCGGGGAACTGCCAGGCGGGGCAGTACGCGCTCACCACCGCCGGCCCGTGCTCGAACACCACCGCCGCGAACCGCCAGGCGCGATCGCTCCTGACACTGCTGAACCCCGCCGAAGGGCAGTACTACGCCGCCAACACCGTCGCGCAGCTCTACGACGATGCCCGCGGCTGGTATCAGGGCGTCCGCTTTACGCTGACGCGGCGGCTCTCCCGCGGCTGGAGCACCAGCACCAACTACACCTACAGCGAGTGCACCAACGAGGGAGAACCGGGCGGCGCCGGCGACATCGGCAACGCCTATCCGGTGCCGATCGCGGACATCACCAGCAGCAACCCGCGGCCGGACGCGTCGACGAACAAGGGACCGTGCGTCGCCGACCGGCGCCACAACTTCAACCTCTCGGCGGTGCTGGTGAGTCCCGGGCTCGGCGGCGGGTTCCTCCGCACGCTGACCAAGGACTGGCAGACCGGCATCATCTGGCAGGCGCGCAGCGGCAGCCCGATCACGCCGACGACGACCGGCGACCTGGCGCTGACCAATCTGCCGCAGCGTCCGATTCTCGTGTCCGGCGTCGATCCGTATCTGTCCGAGGACGAGCGCACGTGGGCGGTCACCGGCAGCAGTCCGTCGCGGGCGTGGTTCAACCTCGCGGCCTTCGCGCCGAACACGCCCGGCGTGTGGGGCAATACGCCCAAGGGCTATCTCGTCGGCCCGGGGTTCTGGAACGTCGACGCGTCGTTCTCGCGCAACCTCAACTTCCGCGGCGGCAAGCGGCTCGAGCTGCGCGTCGAGGCCTTCAACCTGTTCAATCACTCGAACTGGGCGAACCCGGCGGTGCAGATCGGCTCGACGTCGCTGACCAACGGGCGCGTGACCAACACCACCGGCGATCCGCGAATCATGCAGTTCGCCGTCAAGTACGGCTTCTAGCTGTACTTGCTGTGACGCGCCCGGCGGCTCACGCTCCGGCACGAGGAACACCTAGACACGCAGAACACGAAGACCACGAAGACTTGCCTGTGTGGTCTTCGTGATCCTGGCGCCTTCGTGCGGGAGCGTCGAGCCAACGGCGCGTTCAGCGACGGCGTGTAACCGTTAAACCGTTGGCGCGCAGTCGTCAATGCAGTGAGAATGCCGCATGTTCAGGATTACCCGGGGGCTCGCGGTCGCGGCCTCGGTCTGCGCTGCGGGCTCGATGGGGTATGCCGTCTCGCCGCAGCGTGCCGCGTCACGTCCGCCGTCCACCGCCGCCGAGTGGCCGACCTACGGACACGATCCCGGCGGCATGCGCTTCTCGCCGCTGACGCAGATCACGCCGGGCAACGTCGCGCAGCTCGAGAAGGCATGGGTCTACCACATGAAGCCGCCGGCGAGCGGACCGGCCCCAGCGGATCCGGCGCCCGGCGGACCGCCGCAGGGGCGCGGCGGCGGACGCGGCAGCGCCGCCGGGTTCGCGTCAGGCGAGACCACCCCGCTGGTGATCAACGGCGTCATGTACGTCACCACGCCCTACGGCCGCGTCGTCGCGCTCGATCCGACGACGGGGAAAGAGAAGTGGGTGTTCGCGCTGCCGAGCGGGAATCCGTCGACGCGCGGCGTCGAGTACTTCCGCGGCGATCCGCAGACGCCGCCGCAGATCGTCTTCGGCTCGAGCGACGGGAAGCTCTATTCGCTCGACGCGCAGACCGGCGAGCTGAACGACAAGTTCGGCATCAAGGGGGTCGTCGATCTCAACACCCCCGAGATCCTGCAGGGCCTGCCGGGCAACAACGGGCTGAGCTCGCCGCCGATCATGTACAAGAACCTGATCATCACCGGCGGCCGCACGCAGGAAGGACCGGCGCAGGGTCCGGCTGGTGACGTGCGGGCGTGGGACGTGCACACCGGAAAGCTCGTCTGGACGTTCCGTTCGGTGCCGCGCAAAGGCGAGCGGTTCAACGAGACCTGGGAAGGGGACAGCTGGGTGAATCGGTCCGGCGCGAACGTCTGGGGTCTGATGACCGTCGACGAAGCGCGCGGCATCGTCTATATGCCGTTCGGCGCGCCGGCGACGGATCGCTACGGCGGCGATCGGCCCGGCGACAACCTGTTCAGCTCCAGCGTCGTCGCCGCGGATGCGAATACCGGAAAGTACCTGTGGCACTTCCAGGTCGTGCACCACGACATCTGGGACGCCGACGTCGCCAATCCGCCGATCCTGCTCGACATCAGGAAGGACGGCAGGACGATTCCCGCCGTCGCCATCATGAGCAAGAGCGGCCTCGTGTTCTTCATGGATCGCGTCACCGGCCGGTCGATCTACGGCGTCGAGGAACGCCCGGTGCCGCAGAGCGAGGTGCCGCTGGAGCGCACCGCGAAGACGCAGCCGTTCCCGCTCAAGCCGGCGCCGCTGTCGCGCATGACGATGACGCTGGCGGACATCGCCACGGTGACGCCGGAGCTGGAGGCGGCGTGCCGCAAGCTCGTCGACGGGGTGCAGCTCGGCGGCCCGTATCTGCCGGTGGGCTACAACCGTCTGCGCCTGCAGTTCCCGGGGAACCACGGCGGCGTGAACTGGGGGGGCGCGTCGTACAATCCCGCGCTCGGGCTGCTGTTCGTGAACACGTCGGAGTACGGGCAGCTGCAGGGGTTTGCCGATCGTCCGACGACCGCCGCCGCGCCGGCGCCGGCGGGACGCGCCGGGGGCGCAGGCGATCCGGAGATGGCGCAGCAGCAAGCGCCCGCCGGGCGCGGCCGCGGCGCCGGACGCGGCGGTGGCGGCGGCAGCGGTCCGTACGCCAACATGCCGGGCGGCGGCCGCTTCAAGGATGACGCGACGAACATGATGTGCCAGCAGCCGCCCTGGGGGAATCTCACGGCGATCGACGTGCACACCGGCGAGTTCGCGTGGCGCGTGCCGCTCGGCGTCACCGACTCGCTGCCCCCCGGGAAGCAGAACACCGGACGGCCGGGCAACGGCGGATCGATCGCGACGGCGGGGGGCCTGGTGTTCGTGGGCGCGACCGACGACAGCCGGTTCCGCGCGTTCGACGCGAAGACGGGCAGGGAGCTGTGGACGGTGAAGCTCGGCGCCGCGGCGCACGCGACGCCCAGCACGTATCAGGGACGCGACGGGCGCCAGTACGTGGTGATCACGTCCACCGGCGGCGGCTTCCTCGACGCGCCGATCACGGACGACAGCATCAGCGCGTTCGCGCTGCCGGCCGCCAAGAAGTAGCGGACGCGGCGCTGCCGGTCTCATGAACGCGCTGGTCAAGTCGGCTCCGGGAGCGGGCCATCTCGCGTTGCTCGACGTGCCGCAGCCGCGGCCCGGTCCCGGCGCCGCGCTCGTCCGCGTCCGGCGCTCCGGCCTGTGCGGCACCGATCTGCTCGTCTCTGACGGCGTCTACAAGGGGCGCAATCGTCCCGTCCCCTGTCCGCTGATCCTCGGCCACGAGGCGGCCGGCGAGATCGTGGCGCTCGGCGAAAACGGGGACAGTCCCCTTTTCCCGCCCGGCGACAGGGGAAAAGGGGACTGTCCCCGTTTTCGGGAAACCCGGGTTGTCATCGAAGCGCTGGCGGGATGCGGGGCCTGCTTCCACTGCGTTCGCGGACGCTATAACCTCTGTCCCGACTGGCATCACGTCGGGCTGACGATGGACGGCGCGCTCGCGGACTTCGTCGTCGTGCCGGTGACGTCGCTGATCCCCCTCCCCGACGGCATGTCGCTCGACGCGGCCGCTCTGCTCGAGCCGCTCGCCACCGCGATCAATACGGTCGAACGCACCCGTCCCGCCCCCGGCACGCCGACGGCGATCCTCGGGCCCGGACCATTCGGGTTGCTGCACCTGCTCGCGCTGCGCGCCGCCGGCGCGGGGCCGATCGTGGTGTTCGGCAGGCCCGGCGACGAAGCGCGTCTCGCGATCGCGGCGCAGGCCGGCGCCGACGCCGCCCTCGTCGCCGATCGTGCCGCGGCGAACGCGTTCATGTCAGAACTGACGCACGGCGTCGGAGCAGGACTCGTCGTCGAGGCCGCGGGCACGCCGGAGGCGGTACAGACGGCGATCGACATCGCCGCCGCCGGCGGCACGCTCGCGACGCTGGGACTGGTGCGCGACACGCAGATCGATGCCCTGCAGGTGATGCGCAAGGAGCTGACCTGGGTGGGCGTGGTCGCCAGCGTGCGGCGGCACTGGGCGGAAGCGATCCGGCTGGTGACCGAGGGCCGGCTGCACCCGGAGCGGCTGATCACGCATCGGATGCCGCTGGCCGGCGCGCTGGACGGCTTCGCCGCGCTGCGCGCGCGCGAGGCGGTGAAGGTGATGTTCGAGGTGTGCTGACGGCGCCCAGTCCGCCCGCCCGGGCTGCCTCAGTCGAACCGCAGGGCGTCGGCGTTCTCTTCCAGCTTCGCCTTGTCCACACCCTCGACCTTGGCCAGCGACGCGAGGTCGGTGAACTTGCCGTTCGTCGTGCGATATTCCACCAGCGCCGCGGCCACCTTCGAGGGCAGGCCCAGCACCGCCGACAGCTCTTCCGCGCTGGCCGAGTTGACGCGGACGATGCCGTAGTAGCGCGCCATGTACTTCTTGACCAGCGTGAAGTCGGTCTCGGTGCCGGGCGCGCCGCGCATCGCCATCTGGGTGACCTGATCGTTCCACTCGGGCAGCGTGCGCCGGGACTTGATGATGTTCTCGAACGGGTGGCACGCCACGCACACGCGCTCCATCGTCGCTTCGGTGACCTTGACGAACTCGTCCTCCTCCTGCGGCGACAGGTCGCCGACGTTCTTGGTCAACGCCGGGGAAGCGGGCGCGCCGTTCTTCGGCGGCGCCTGCGGCGTCGACGCACGTGCCGCGATGCTCGCGCCGAGCAGGATCGCGACCAGACCGATGGAGAAGGATGCATGCGTGCTCACGGTTCCTCGAATATTTTAGAGCTATCGCCCTGGCACCGACCAGAGGAAGATACGGCTGCGCTCGACCGTCTCCGTTTTCAGCGGCGGCCATTCCGGTCCCATGTTGAAGACGTGCGAGACGACGCGGGCGCCGGCGCGCAGCTCGCGAACCAGCTTCGGCCGCAGGCGCTCGTTCAAACTCTGCAGCAGATAGAGCGTCACCACCGTTGCCGGGCGCAGATCCGTCTTGAACAGATCCTGCCTCACGAAGCGGACGCGATCGGCCACCCCCGCGGCGGCGGCATTCTGCCGCGCCTGCTTGATCAGCTCCGCGTCCAGCTCGACGCCGACGCCGCGGGCGCCGTACGTCCTGGCCGCGGTGATGACGATGCGGCCGTCACCCGAGCCGAGGTCGTACACCACGTCCGTCTTCTTCACCTCCGCCAGCTGCAGCATCGCCTCGACGACCGGCTGCGGCGTCGGGATGTAGACGACGTCGGGTCTGGCGGCGTTGCGCCGCGGCGTCTGCTGTGCGTGCGCCGGCACGAACAGCAGCAACGCCGCCGCAACCGCCGCCGCGAGCCTGGGGATCACGCGATCCCCTCCGTATAATTCGGAGGAACGTGCATCTTCTCCTCAGCGTCCTGTGCGCCGCGCATCTGCTGGTGGCCTCCGGGAGCGCACGGCGAGCCGACGATCCGTCCGTCGCCCGCGCGGTCGATGCCGCCCGCGCCCGCGCCGGGAACGGCGATCCCATTGCCCAGTTCTCGCTCGGTTCGTATCTCTACTACGGCAGCACCCAGACCGCCGCCGGCGTCGAGTGGATCCGCAAGGCCGCGGCGCAGCAGCTGGCTCCGGCGGAGCATCATCTCGGGCAGATCTACGAGTTCGGCTTCGGCGTGCCCGCCGACGACGGCCTCGCTCTCGAATGGTACCGGAAAGCGGCCGGGCACGGCAGCGCGCCGGCGGCGCGCGCGATCGGCGAGTTCCACCTGAAAGGACGCGGCGTCCGCGCCGATGCGGCCGAAGCGGCGCGCTGGTTCAGACGTGCCGCCGATGGGGACGATCTTCGCGCGCAATATCAGCTCGGACAGATGTATTTCGACGGCACCGGCGTGCCGCGTGACTACGAATCCGCGTACGTGTGGTTCGCGCTGGCGGCCGGACAGACGCCGCTCGAGGACAACCGCAAGGGGCTGCTCGAGCTGCGCAACATTTCGGCGGCGCGGATGACGCCACAGGCGGTCGCGGTGGCCAGGCGTCGTGTTGCTGAGTGGAAGCCAGTGGCCAGTGGCCAGTAGCCAGTTGCCAGTTGCCGGTTGCCGGTTGCCGGTTGCCGGTTGCCGGTTGCCAGTTGCCAGTTGCCAGTTGCCAGTTGCCAGTCCGACTAGTCAGTGAGCAGTTTTCCGGCGACTGGCCACTGGTCACTGGTCACTGGTTACTGGTTACTGGTTACTGGCAACTGGTTACTGGCAACTGGCCACTATCACTAGCACGTCAATCCAGTCCCTGACTGCTGCAGCGCTGCGCGGATTGTGAGCACGTCCCGCTTCAGGTTGCCAATCACCATCTCGCGCGGCAGTGTGATCTTGTCGGCGCCGCTCTGCGCGCCGCCGTTCAGGTACTCCGCCTGCAGTTCCATCGGCCCGTTGAAGTTCAAGTCGGCGAGCACCCGGGCGTAGCGGAAGATGTCGACCACGCCGGTGCCCATCGGCACCATGATCGACGTCCAGCCGCCGCCGCGCGCGAAGGTGTTGCCCGCCAGGGGCAGCGGGAACTCGCGCGGGCCGGCGCCGCGCCCTCGTCCGCGGCCACGTCCGGCCTGCGGCGCATCCCCTTCGCCAAACCCGGCGCCCGCCGCGCCGCGCGCCCCGGGAGCGCCCTGCGCACCTGCCGCACCCTGGGCCCCTGGCGCACCTGCCGCGCCACGCGCGCCCCTGCCTCCGCGTCCTCCTCCGGGATTCGCCGCCGCGGCCGCCGCCGCGTCCACCGGGCCCGGATACGGACCGCCTTCACCGAGGAAGCCGAGATTCTGCTCCCACGAGCGATCCTTCCAGCTCACCGCGACGACGTACGGTCCGGCGGTGCGCATCAGCAGCTCCCACATGTTGCCGCCGTGCATCGCCATGTGCCCCGTGTCCCAGTGGAAGCCGACGTATTTCGGATCGAACTCCTTCATCACGTAGAGCAGATCCCAGACCACCGAGCCGACCGAGTTCGCGCCGGCGCGCGTGTGATACATCAGCGTCGTCCCGTGTTTCTGATTGAGCTTGACGAAGCCTTCGACCTTCTTCTTGATCTCGTCCAGCTGCGGCAGGATCGGCCTGGTCAGATCGTAGGTGTCCGTGCCGCACCAGTAGTGCGTCGCGCCGGCCTGCGCCATGGCGCCGACCATCTCCTCGAGACCCGGATCGCCGACCGCCCGCTGGTTGCCGCCGCGGATCTGCTTCACCCGCAGCCCGTGCTTCTGCATCGTCTTCACGAACGCGGGCAGCTCCGTGCCGACCTTCGCCACGTCGATGTGCGCCGGATACGCGCCCACCGTCGGCTGGATTCCGCCGCACGTCATCTCGATCGCCGCCTCGGCGATCTGATCGTGATCGCGGATCCAGTGCAGGTTCCGCGTGTAACAGTCCATGATCAGTTTGCGTGCGGCCGGCGCCGGCGTGGCCGGCTGTGCCCCGGCGGCTGCCGGCGCGCCCGCCGGCGGCTGCTGTGCCTTCGCGAGCGTCACGTCGCCCAGCACCTTCGCGGCGAGCGTCGCCATGATCCCCGTGTGAATGAACTGGCGTCGATCCATGACGTCCTCTACTTCAGTGAGAACGCGACCACGGTCGCGTTGCCGCCCGGCGAAGGCTTGGGCGGAATGTGGAACGCGGCATCGCCGCCGCCGGCGACTGCCACCACGAACTGCTTGCCGTTCGCTCCCTGATACGTGAGCGGCGTCATCAGCACGTCGTCATCCATCGTGGCGCGCCAGAGCTCCTTCCCGGTCTTCGCGTCGAACGCGCGGAACCCGTAGTCGGTCGTCGAACCGATGAACACCAGCCCGCTGGCGGTGGAGATCGGTCCGCCGTCGTTGACCGCGGTCCCGGTACCGGTGATGCCCTTCCTGGTCAGCTCGGGGTATTCACCAAGCGGCGTTCGCCACACGATGTCGCCGGTCGTGGTGCTGACCGCGGCGATCTCCGCCCACGGCGGCGCATTGCACGGGTAGCCCTGCTGATCGACGTAGAAGTTGGTCGGCACCTTCTGCTTGCCGAACGACGGCAGCACGCCAGACGAGACGCTGGACTGGAGCTGCGCGATGACGCCGAGGTGCCGGGTATTCACGTAGACGAGGCCGCGATCGGCATCGACGGACACGCCGCCCCAGCCGCCGCCGCCTTCGGAGCCGGGGAACACGAGGCTGGGAAGCATGCCGTACGGCGTGTACGGCCCCATGTTCACCGACTTGTCGAACAGCTCCGTGCAGTACTTCTCCGCCTCGGGGGAGATCCTGCTGACTTCCTTGCGGGTCATGCTGTCGCGCGTGAGGCCCACGGGCTTCAGCGGGAACGGCTGCGTGGGCCACGCCTGATCGCCGGGCGCGTCGAAGCGCGGCACCGGACGCTCTTCCATCCCGAACAGCGGCTCGCCGGTCAGCCGGTGAAACATGAACAGCAGGCCCTGCTTGGTCATCTGCACGACGATCGGAATGCGCTTGCCGTCCTTGACCGTTTCGCCGAGCGCCGGCGGCGCGCTCAAATCCCAGTCGTAGATGTCGTGGTGGGTGAGCTGCTGGTGCCAGACGCGCTTGCCCGTCGAGGCGCGCAGCACGAGCAGCGTCGTCGCATAGAGATTGATCCCCGGACGGCTGCCGCCGTAGTTCTGGTCGGTGGCGTTGCCCATCGGGAAGAACACGAGATCGTTGACCGGGTCCACGCTCACCGGCACCCAGACGCCGGGGCCGCGGCGATCCTGCCAGCCGTTCAGCCCCCAGGTGCCGAAGTTCTCGTCGGCCGGATGCGGGACGATGTGGAAGCGCCAGACCTCCTTGCCGGTGAGGAGGTCGAACGCCCGGGGATCGCCCGGAAGACCGTAGCGCCCCTGCTCGCCGGTGCGGGCGGCGATGATCGCAAGGTTCTTGTAGAGCGCCGGCGGCATGTTGGTCGAGTACTGCTGTCCCTCGAACTTCTCCATCACGCCGGCCGCGAGGTTCACCATGCCGGCGGGCCTGGGAACCGGCCTGCCGGTCTTCGCGTCGAGCTGGACGAGGAAGCCGTTGGTGGTGGCGATGACGATGCGCGGCGCGACGCGCGCCGTGCCGGGCCAGTACGAGATGCCGCGCCCGCCGGCCGAGGGATTCGGGCCGATGTCGGGCAGCGTCTTGAGGTCGAACTTCCAGAGTTCCTTGCCGGTGTCGGCCTGGAGCGCGACGACGACGCTGCCCTGCACCGGCAGGTACATGACGTTGCTGACGACGATCGGCGTGATGGTGTAGCCGGCGGCCGGCGCACCCGTGTCGTAGGTCCACGCCTTGGTCAGCTGGGTGACGTTGGCCGGCGTGATCTGCGCGAGCGCGGAGTACTTCGCGCCGCCGGGATCGTTGCCGACGGTCGGCCAGTCGCGCGGATTGGCGGCGGAGCCGTTGGCCGCCGCGGCGGCGGCGGGGCGGGCGGCGCCCGCGGGCCTCGACGCCGGGGGGGCGGCATTCTGCGCGGCGACGCCGGCGCCGAGCACGACGGCGGCGGCCGCAGCGAGGGAGAGCTGGCGTGTCATGGTGGGGGAGTATATAGCATGTATTGACAATAGGACAGGTGGTGCCTATAGTCGGGCGATCCCCGGGGAGCTCGCGACAATGACATCGGCAACAGCACCAGCCGGCCAGAATGCACGGACGCCGAGGACCGCCACGGCGGAGGAAAAGGCGGCGGCGCAGGCGCTCCTGGCCCGCGCCCGGACCGCCATGGCGGCGGTCGATCATTACGATCAGGCCACGGTCGATCGTCTGTGCCGTGCCATCGCGTGGGCCACCGCCAACGAGCAGGCCTTCGGCCGCCTCACCCGGATGAGCGTGGAGGAAAGCGGCATGGGCAGCGCCGAAGGGGTGCCGGCCCGCCGCTGGAAGATCCTCGGCATCCTGCGCGACGCGCTGCGCACGCCGAGCGTCGGGATCATCGAGACCATTCCCGAGAAGGGCATCGTCAAGTACGCCAAGCCGGCCGGCGTCATCGCCGGCCTGCTGCCGGTCACCAACCCGCTGGTCACGATGGTGAACATGGCGATCAACGCCATCAAGTGCCGCGACGCCGTGATCTTCTCGCCGCACCCGCTGAGCCGCAAGACGGCGCTGGAAATCGCCCGCGTGCTGCGCGCCGCGCTCGCCAAGCAGGGCGCGCCCGACGATCTGATCCTCTGCCTCGAGACGCCGAGCATCCCGCTGGCGCAGGAACTGATGGCGATCTGCGATCTCACGATCGCGACCGGCGGCACCGCGATGGTGAAGGCCGCCTACAGCTCCGGCAAGCCGGCCTACGGCGTCGGCGCGGGGAACGCCACCGTCGTCATCGACGAGACGGCTGACCTCGCCGAGGCGGCGATGAACACGCGCATCAGCAAGACGCAGAACCACGGGTCCGGCTGTTCGTGCGACGGCAACCTGCTGGTCGAGGCCGCGATCTACGATCGTTTCCTCGAGGCGCTGCAGGCCGAGGGCGGCTATCTCGCCACTGCCGACGAGAAGCGCAAGCTCGAGGCGGTGATGTGGGACGCCGAGGGGCATCGCCGGATCGAGACCGTCGCGCGCGCCGCCGGCGTGATCGCCGCGAAGGCC
>DASSPH010000024.1 GCA_035699745.1 Vicinamibacterales bacterium | reverse complement strand
TATGAAAGAGGCGGCGACGTTCCTGCTCGACTACATGACGGTCGATGCCGCCGGCCGCCTGATCACCGGGCCCTCGCTCTCGCCCGAGAACCGCTACAAGCTGCCCGATGGCACGACCGCGCGCGTCTGCATGGGACCGTCCATGGACACGCAGATCGCCGACACGCTCTTCTCGCGCCTGATCGCGGCGAGCGAGATTCTTGGGACGGACGATGACTTTCGCGAGCGGCTGATCCGCGCGAGGGCGCAGCTGCCGCCGCTGAAGATCGGCCGCTGGGGACAGATCCAGGAGTGGCTCGAGGACTACGAGGAGCAGGACCCCGGGCATCGCCACATCTCGCAGCTCTTCGCGCTCAGCCCGGGCACCCAGATCACGCCGCGGGGCACGCCGGATCTCGCGCGCGCCGCCCGCGACACGCTCGCACGGCGTCTTGCCAACGGCGGCGGCCATACCGGATGGAGCCGCGCGTGGATCATCAACTTCTACGCGCGCCTGGAGGACGCGGCGAAGGCGCACGAGCACGTCCTCGCCTTGCTGGCGAAATCAACGCTGCCCAACCTGCTCGACAACCATCCGCCGTTTCAGATCGACGGAAACTTCGGCGGGACGGCGGGGATCGCGGAGATGCTGCTGCAAAGCCACGCCGGAGAGATCGCGCTGTTGCCGGCGCTCCCGGAGCCGTGGTCCGCGGGAGCGGTGCGGGGCCTGCGCGCCCGCGGCGCGGTGGCCGTGGACATCGAGTGGAGCGGCGGCCGCGCGACGCGCGCGATGCTCCGGCCCGACGTCGACGGCGACGTGGTCATCGCGGCGCCGCCGAACCAGCGCATCACCGGCGTCCGCGCGCGCGGCACCGACGTGCCGGTGACGTCCCGCACCGATCGGACGGTGACCGTGCGCCTGCGCCCCCGGACCGAGTACGTCGTGACCTTTGCGGGACGCTGAGTACTGGCAGCGACTGTCACGGACGTACTCACGCGGAGAACGCAGAGCTCGCGGAGAGAGAGCCGGAACCGAAGAGTTGCTCTGCGTTCTCTGCGACCTCCGCGAGAGTACGTCCGTGACAGGCGTTAGAAGCTGAATCCCGTCCCGAAGTGCACGCGGGTGCGACGGCCGTCGATCGATCGCGCCACGTCGAGGTTCAGGCTGAAGATGGCGGCGGTCAGCCAGAGACCCGCGCCGGCGCTGCGGTGTCGTGTCTGGCCGGCGATCCGCTCGCCGAACGGCGCGACCGATCCGCCGTCGACGAACACGTTGACTCCCGTACGGCCGGCGCTCAGCGGCGATGAGAAGGGTACGCGGAGTTCGGCCGACCAGACGAAACGCTTGTCGCCGGCGAACGCGCCGCCCCGGGTGCCGCGCAGTGTCGATCCGCCGAGCAGCCATTGCTCGTACCGGGGGAGCGGGGCCGAAGCCGTGTCGTACCCGACGCGCGCCGCGAGTACGTTCTGGCCGAACACCCGCTTGTAGCCGCGCGCATCGAGGCGGTAGCGATCGATCGCCGTTCCCGAGGCGCTGAAGCTGGCCGTGCCGATGGCGTGCAGGCGGTTCCACGCGGCGCTGGCCAGCACCGCATCCACCGGGTACGACGGGTCGTTCCGGGTGTCGAGGGTGACGTCCGCGCCGGAGGTCCACACGTTGTCCCGGACTGGCGCGAAGGTAATCCGGCTGCGGGCGATCTCGGCGCCGAGCGTCAGGCGCCCGAAGAGGCGCCGCTCGGCGCGTGCTTCGACCTCGAGACGGCGATCGTCGATCGAGAAGTGCGGGTTTTCGCGCTGCGCGAGCCCGAACGAGCCCGAGAGCCGGGTCACCGGACCGGACTTGAACGTCCGATCCATCTCCACCGCCACGCGGCGCGTGCCGCCCCACGAGAGCGGCACCGACAGACGCGTCCCCTTCCCGGCGACATCGACCATGCTCGTCCGCGCCCCGTACGTCCAGCCGTAGCCATCGTCGTACTGAAGAATGGGGAAGAACATCAGATGGCTGCGCAGGCGCCGGGCGACGCCCGGCGGCTCGCCGGTGGGACTGATGCCGGCGCGCTCGTGCACGAGCAGGACCAGCGAGACTTCGTCCATCGCCAGCGTGCGATAGCGCTTCCGCACCTGGACCTCGTCGAAGCGGCCGCTGTCGCGCAGCCGCTTCTCGATCGCCGCGAGATCGCCGGCGCCGAGCGCCTGTCCGACCGCGACGCCGGCCAGCTGGAGGACGACCGCGTCGCTGACCCTGGCGTTGCCGTGCACGCGGACTTCGGCGATGGTGTCGACCTGCAGGACGGCGGCGAGTGCGAGCATGGCGATCATCGGCCGCCCTCCTTCAGCCCCGGACGCTTCGGCACCGACACCTTGGAGGAGACATCCGCGCGGCGGTAGTTGCTGAACGCGCGCGTGTACTGCACTTCGATCGAGCCCAGCGCGATGGTGACGCCGGCGTGGATCGAGACGCCGCGCGGCAGCCACACGCCGGGAAACGGCTGGCCCATCTGCATGGAGGCGCGCAGGTCGTCGATGCGCACGATCCAGCCGGCGGGAAGGAAATCGAGCCAGACGTTGTCGAAGGTGTATTTGACGATCTGGTGCGACGTCGGATCCACCCACAGCGCGACCTGCGACGACTTGTTCATCTTGCGATCGATGTCGGCTTCGATCTCCTTTTCGCGGCGGCGCTGTTGCTCGCTTCGCGCATCGCGCCGCTCCTCGCGCCGCTCCTCGCGCCGCGAGTCGTCGCGCTCCTCGCGCGCCGCGCGGCGCTCCTCGTCGTTGTCGCTGAACAGCCTCGTCGGCAGGTAGTCGATCTTGAGCACGGCGGTGCCGTCGACTGTGTCCTTGCCGGCGAGGTAGTAGTTCCCCGGCTCGAACTTGAAGTCCATGAAATAGGACTCGGAGACGAATCGCGGCTCGTTGATCGACGGGGCACCCAGCACCGGCGGCTTCCCTTCGGCGGCGCGCTTCGCTTCACGCTCGCTGCGAGACGCGCGCCGGCGCTGCTCGGCCTTGAGCCAGCGGTCTTCATACGCGCGTCGATCCGCTTCGGGGATCGGGACGCCGTCGAACTCGAGCGGGCTGCGCACGTGATAGCCGTCGCGCACGTACCACGTGTACTTGCGCCGCATCCGTGTAAACGGCGCGCGTCCGGGCCCCAGGACTTCGAACTCCTCGACCTCATCCAGTACGTAGTCCTCGAGCGTCTTCCTGTCGATGTCCCGACGCTGCAGCGCGCGGGCCATGAAGGCGTCGAGATCGGTCGTCTTGCTCTCCGGACTCTGGGCGCCGGCCGCGGCAGGGCAGAGGACGAGCGCGAGGATGGCGAGGCAGGTCTTGGAACGGCGCACGGATGCCTCCGATTAGGCAGGCTGGCTCAGTGGTTGACGAAGCTGAACCGGGGTTGGTTCCGCGATTTCGACGCCGAGCCCGAAGGTACAGCCGTTGCAGCCCGCCGGTGGGGTCCCGCTGGAGGGGTAATGAAACGGACAGCTGCCTTTGCCTTGACGCTCGCCCTCTCGCTCGCCGTCGCGCCCGCGCCGGCGTCCGCCCAGGTCGGGTACTTCGGCCAGAACAAGGTCCAGTACCGGACGTTCGACTTCAAGGTCCTCAAGACCGACCACTTCGACATCTACTACTACCCGGAGGAGGAGCCGGCCTCGCGGATGGCCGCGCGCATGGCCGAGCGCTGGTACGCACGGCTGTCGACCATCCTCTCGCACGAATTGCGCGGCCGACAGGCCCTGGTGCTGTACGCGAGCCCGTCGCAGTTCCGCCAGACCAATGTCGTCGCGGGTGAGCTGGGGGAAGGGACCGGCGGCGTCACCGAAGCCTACAAGCGGCGTATCGTGCTGCCGTTCGCCGGTCCGCTCGAGGCGACCGATCACGTGCTCGGGCACGAGCTCGTGCACGCCTTCCAGTACGACATCACGAGCACCAACGCGAGCTCGGCGGCGGCGGGGAATGCCGGCGCGCTGAACCTGCCGCTCTGGTTCATCGAGGGGATGGCGGAATATCTGTCGCTCGGCCCGCGCGATCCGCACACCGCGATGTGGATGCGCGAGGCGATCCGCCGGGAGAAATTCCCCACCATCGCGGATCTGGACGACCCCCGCTACTTCCCCTACCGCTACGGGCACGCCTTCTGGGCCTTCATCGGCGGCCGGTACGGCGACCGCGCGATCGGCAGCATGCTGCGCTCCGGGGCCGGGAGCGACGGCTACAAGGGGGCGTTCACCCGCGTGCTCGGGCTGTCGGAAAAAGAGGTGTCGCAGCAGTGGCACGACGCCACCATGGCGGCGTACCGGCCGGTGGCGGAAGCCACGAAGCTGGTGTCGGCGAGCGCGCGCCCGCTGATCACCGAAAAGCCGAACCGCGGCGGCCTGAACGTCAGCCCCGAGCTGAGTCCCGACGGATCCAGGGTCGCCTTCTTCTCGGCGCGCGATCTGTTCTCGATCGATCTCTACATCGCCGACGCGACGACCGGAAAGATCATCCGCAAGATCACCGACAACGCCACCAGCCCGCACATCGAGAGCATCGGCTTCATCGACTCGGCGGGCGCCTGGTCGCGCGACAGCCAGCGCTTCGCCTACGCCACGCTCAGCGGCGGCCGCGCGGTGCTGTTCATCGCCAACGCGCGCACCGGCGACGAGGAACGCAGGATCCCGGTTCCCGAGGTCGACGAGATCCTCAATCCGGCGTGGTCGCCGGACGGCAACCGGATCGCGTTCGCGGCGCTCACCGGGGGCCTCAGCGATCTGTTCATCTACGACCTCGCGTCGAGCACGCTGAAGCGCATGACCAGCGACGCGTATTCGGAGCTGCACCCCGCATGGTCGCCGGACGGGCGCTCGATTGCCTTCGCCAGCGATCGGTTCAGCAGCGACCTGCGCGATCTGGACGCCGGGCCGCCGAAGCTCGCGCTCCTCGACGTCGCGACCGGCGACGTCCGCGCGCTCGGCGGCTTCGAGGGGGCCAAGAACATCAATCCCCAGTGGACGCCGGACAGCCGCGCGCTGTACTTCATCTCGGATCGCCAGGGCATCTCGAACATCTATCGCATCGACGCCGCCGGCGGCGAGCCGCTGCAGGTGACCAACCTGCTGACCGGCGTGTCCGGCATCACGGCGATGAGTCCGGCGCTGTCGGTCGGCGGTTCGCGCGTGGTGTTCAGCGTCTACGAGGCGGACAGCTACAACATCTACGCGCTCGACAACGACGCCACGACGTCGGGATCCGCGCTGGCGACCGGCCTCCCCCGCGACGCCGGCATCCTGCCGCCGCGCACGACCGGGGAAGGCACCGTCTACGCCTACCTTCGCCAGCAGACCGCGGGCCTGCCGTCGATCGCCGCGGAAGCGGCCTACGAGACCACGCCATACAAGCCGAAGCTGTCGCTCGACTTCATCGGCCAGCCGACCGTCGGCGTCGGCGTCGACAGCTTCGGCAGCTACGTCGGCGGCGGCATTTCGGCGGCGTTCAGCGACATCCTCGGCAACCACACGGTCGGCGGCACGCTGCAGCTCACCAATCGCTTCGACGAGGCCGGCGGGTCGGTCGTCTACTTGAACCGGTCGCGGCGCTGGAACTGGGGCGCCGCCGTCGACTCGACGCCCTACGTGCAGCGCGGCTTCGGGCAGGGGCTGGTCGATGCCGGGAACGGCCAGGTGGCGGTGGCCGAAGAGGAGCTCCGCATCATCCAGACCGACCGCGGCGTTGCCGGCATCGCGGCCTATCCGTTCAACCGCGCGCAGCGTCTCGAGTTCACCGGCGGCCTGCGGCAGATCAGCGGCAAGCAGGATCTGACGACGCGGCTGTTCGACATCAACACCGGGCAGCAGCTGACCGAGGATCGCCAGACGCTCAGCCGCTTCCCGACGCTGAACCTCGGGATGGTCAGCTCGGCGCTCGTCTACGACACGTCGATCTTCGGCGCGACGAGCCCGATCCGGGGTCAGCGCTACCGCCTGGAGATCGATCAGACCGCCGGCGATCTGAGCTATGGATCCGCGCTGGCGGACTACCGCACCTACCTGATGCCGGTGCGGCCGTTCACCATCGCGCTGCGCGGCATGTATTACGGGCGGTACGGGCGCGACGCCGAGAGCTCGCTGCTGACGCCGGTGTTCCTCGGCTACACGGAGCTGGTGCGCGGCTACGACTACGGGTCGTTCCGCGCCGAGGAATGCGGGACGGCGACGGATGGCACGTGCCCGGTGTTCGACAAGCTGTTCGGCTCGCGGATGGTGCTGGCCAACCTCGAGCTGCGGTTCCCGCTCTGGGGCGCGTTCGGCGGGGACAACTTCTACGGTCCGCTGCCGGTGGAACTCGGCGTCTTCACCGACGCCGGCGCCGCCTGGGATCGCAGCGGCTCGCTGCGGCTGACGGGCAGCGACGGCAAGCTGGTGCGCAGCGTCGGCGCGCTGATCCGCGCCAACCTGTTCGGCTTCGCGATCGCGGAGATCGACTACGTCCGCCCGATCGATCGTCCGGGCCGCGGCTGGCTGTGGGCGTTCAACCTGCGCCCCGGCTTCTAGGGTGCCAGTTCTAGGGTGCCAGGTCTGCGAACGGCCGTCTGACGGGGGTCAGGTCTGCCAACGGGCGCCAACGGGTGCCAGGTCTGCGAACGGCCCGCTGACGGGGGTCAGGTCTGCCAACGGGCGCCGACGGGTGCCAGGTCTGCGAACGGTCGTCTGACGGGGGTCAGGTCTGTAAACGGGCGCCAACCGGTGCGAGGTCTGCACCCGCCCGCCGTCGAGGGTCCGGTTTGCCAACGGCCGCCACGAAGCGACGCGCCCACGGCAGCCGGCGCGCGAACCGTGGTCGGCCGTCTGCAGACCTGACACCTGGCACCCATCCAGCGCCCGTTCGCAGACCTGGCACCATCCAGCGGCCGTTCGCAGACCTGGCACCCGTCCAGCGCCCGTTCGCAGACCTGACCCGGCGTTTGCTAAGCTCGACGGGGTATGCACAAGAACCCCTACGCCGAGGCCCTCGGGTCGCTCGATCCGGTGAAGGCGCTGTCCACGACGCCGCGCAAGATCAAGGCGCTGACGAGCAAGTGGACGGCCCGGCAGTGGCAGCGCAGCTACGCGCCCGGCAAGTGGACGGCGCGTCAGATCCTCGTGCATCTGGCGCAGACCGAGCTGGCGCTGACCACCCGCGTCCGCTACGGCGCGAGCCAGGAGGGGTACGTCGCGCAGCCGTTCGATCAGGATGCGTGGCTGTCGCTGGACGCGGCGGACGGACCGACGGCGCTCGACACCTACATGGCGCTGCGGCGCTTCAACCTCGCGATGTTCAAAGGGCTCGCGCCGAAGCTGCGCACGCGGCCCTTCACCCACCCCGAGTACGGCTCCCTCACCCCGGACTGGGTGATGGCGCAGCTCGCCGGCCACGAACTGCATCACCTCAATCAGCTGAAGCAGATTTGAAGCGTTCGACGCGCCGCGTCATTCTGGCGAACCTGATGGTCCCGGCCGTGGCCTGGATCGCCTAGGACCGGTACGAGGCGCGCGCGCTCGCGCGCGACATCGCCGCGCTGGCCGCACGCGGCGAACCTGTGGCGGCCGCGGACCTCTTCGCCGGCGGCGACACGCCCGAGCGCCGCCAGGCCGCACGCATCTACGCCGCCGCCGCGGAGCAGGCGGCAGCGCTCGAGCCGGAGCTGACGTTCCGTCTCTCCCGCATCGACGTGGACTCGCTCGCCGTGGTCGAAAGCGTCGAGCAGCTCGAACGGTCGTATCCGCACGACGCCCCGGCGCTGCAGTTGATCGATCAGGCGGCGCCGCTCGACTTCAACGGCTTCGGCGAGTTCTCCGACCGCGTGGGCCTGCAGGCCTTGTCGACGCTCGGATCGTTGTGCGCGCTCCGCGCGGATCTGCTCAGCGCGCGCGGACGGACCGAGGACGCCGCCCGCGCGCTGACGGCCTGTGTCCGGTTCGCCCGCGCCTTGTCGACGTTCCGGCGCGCCCAGCTGTCGACGCGCCTCCTCGGCAGCTGCCGGATCCTGCTGCGCCACGGCGCGGTCCCCGCGGCCGCCCTCGCGGACTTGCAGAAGAGTCTGACGACGCTGCCGGACGACGACACGCTCGCCGCGGACGCCCGGGCACAGCGCGTGCGCTTCCTCGAGTGGATCCAGGCGCCTGCGGAGGGGCCCTTCGAGGCGCTGCTGCGCCGTGTCATGCGTCCGTGGATCGCCCGCGCCAACCGGCAGCACCTCGGCACCTTCGACGAGCTGGTGGCGCTGGCGGCGCAGCCATGGCCGCGAAAGCTGGACGTCATCCGGCAGCGCGCAGAGCGCGCGGCGAGGGAGGCGGCCCCGCCCGGCGCCGAACGCCGCGGCATCATCGCGCGGCAGTTCCTGTCCGAGGGTGTCGCGTATGGAGGATTCGATGCGCTGTCGGCCGCGCTCGATCTCGCGTCGCGCCGTGTGCTGGTGACGGCCCTGGCGATCGAACGCTTCCGCGCGGATCGGGGCGCGCCCCCCGCCGCGCTCGACGCACTCGTACCGGCATACCTGCCGCGCATGCCGCTCGATCCGTACTCCGGCAATCCGATCGTCTACGCCCCGATCCCAACCGGCTACCGGCTCTACAGCGTCGATCGCGACCAGCGGGACGACGGCGGCGCGATTTACGGTGTGGGAAGCAGGACCGCCCGCCAACCGCCGCCGCGCCAGCCGCGCGATCTCGGCGTGCTCGTCGAGCTGACGCAGGCGCCACGGATTGCACGCACGCCGCGGAACTGAGGCAGGCGGCCACGGATTTCACGGAGAAACCCGGATACGATAAGGGGCGAGTCAATTGCAGCGGTGTGATTCCTGGCCTGTGTTTGTCTTCTTTTCGAATAAGTTCGGTTGCGCCGGCTCGATCGCCGTGTCGATCGCCGGGACGATTCTCCTGATCCTGCTGATGCGCGCCTGTTCGGGCTATCCCACGTGGTGAGCCGCGCCTACCGGATTGCCGTCGCC
>DASSPH010000023.1 GCA_035699745.1 Vicinamibacterales bacterium | reverse complement strand
CCAGCCGGACAACGGACAGCGCCTGGCGGATGGCGGTAAGCGGATGGCGGAGA
This sequence comes from Vicinamibacterales bacterium, assembly GCA_035699745.1. Taxonomy (NCBI): domain Bacteria; kingdom Pseudomonadati; phylum Acidobacteriota; class Vicinamibacteria; order Vicinamibacterales; species Vicinamibacterales bacterium. Next base: position 9,880 of record DASSPH010000023.1, on the reverse strand, counting down.
GCAGAACGCGGAAAGCGGCAAGCGGGAAGCGGAAGGCGGCAGCGCCGCTCGATCCGGCGCTCCTGCGCCGGGTGATCATCGAGGCGGTCACGCCGCAGGTCGACGACGGGCGGTACCCGGCGAAGCGGACGGCGGGCGAGACCGTCGTCGTCGAGGCGGATGTCTATGCCGATGGGCACGACGTGCTCGCGGCGAGGCTTCTCTGGCGCCGCCGCGGCGAGAAGACGTGGCGCGAGACGCCGATGGAGGCGCTGCCGAACGATCGCTGGCGGGCGTCGTTCGCCGCGGCCGAGGAGTTCGCGACCTACGAGTTCACCGTCGAGGGCTGGGTCGACACCTACGCGACCTGGAAGCAGGGACTCGAGAAGAAGCTCGCCGCCGGCCAGGACGTCACCAGCGAACGGCTCGAGGAGCGGCTGCTTCCCGCCGACGCGGGACGCAGCGCCGCGACGCGCTATCCGCGCGTGCTGACGGTGATCGCCGAGCGCGAACGCGCCCGCTTCGGCGCGTGGTACGAGATGTTTCCCCGCTCGGCGGGGAGCGATCCGTCGCGCAGCGCGACCTTCGCGGAAGCGGCTGAGCGCCTCCCCTACATCGCGGCAATGGGATTCGACGTGGTGTATCTGCCGCCGATTCACCCGATCGGCACCAGCTTCCGCAAGGGGCGCAACAACTCGCTCGCCGCCGGGCCGGGGGATCCGGGAAGTCCGTGGGCGATCGGATCGGCTGAAGGGGGACACACCGCGATCGAACCGGGGCTCGGCACGCTCGCGGACTTCGGCCGCTTCGTCGCCGCGGCGCGAGCCCGGCGGCTGGAGATCGCGCTCGACCTCGCCTTCCAGGCGTCGCCGGATCATCCGTACGTCACGCAGCACCCCGAGTGGTTCCGCCACCGGCCCGACGGGACGATCAAATACGCCGAGAACCCGCCGAAGAAGTACCAGGACATCTACCCGTTCGACTTCGCCTCTGCCGACTGGGAAGCGTTGTGGCGCGAGTTGAAGGGGGTGATCGAGTTCTGGATCGCGCAGGGCGTGACGATCTTCCGCGTCGACAACCCGCACACCAAGCCGTTCGCCTTCTGGGAGTGGGCGCTGGGCGACATCCGCGCCGCGCACCCCGAGACGATCTTCCTTGCCGAGGCGTTCACCCGGCCGAAGATCATGCGGCATCTCGCGAAGATCGGCTTCTCGCAGTCGTACTCGTACTTCACCTGGCGCAACACGAAAGAGGAGCTCGAGGAGTACTTCACCGAGCTGACGCAGACCGAGGTCCGCGAGTACATGCGGCCGAACCTGTTCGCCAACACGCCGGACATCCTGCACGCATACCTGCAGCACGGCGGTCCGGCCGCGTTCAAGGCCCGCTTCGTCCTGGCCGCGACGCTGGGCGCGAACTACGGCATCTACAGCGGGTTCGAGCTGTACGAGAACGTGCCGGTGAGACCCGGCAGCGAGGAGTACCTGGATTCCGAGAAGTACCAGATCCGCCCGCGCACGTTCGACGCCCCCGGCAGCATGTCGGAGCTGATCGCGCGCGTCAACGCAATCCGGCGCGAGCACCGCGCCCTGCAGTTCGATCACGGGCTGCGGTTCCACGAGACCGACAATCCGCAGCTGATCTGCTATTCGAAGCGGACTCCCCCCGACGCCGTCGATCCGATCCTCGTGGTCGTCAACCTCGATCCGTTCAACATGCAGCACGGCTACATCAAGCTGCCGCTGGTCGAATGGGGGCTGCCGCCGGATGCGAGCGTGCAGGCGGCGGATCTGCTGTCGAACGAGATCTACACGTGGCGCGGCGAATGGAACTACGTCCGCCTCGATCCGCGCATCAGCGTCGCGCACGTCGTCGCGCTGCAGCCGATCGTCGAACCGCCCGCGTACCGCTGAACATGTCTGACTGGTACAAGGACGCCGTCATCTACGAGGCGCACGTCCGCGCCTTCTTCGACAGCAACAACGACGGCATCGGCGACTTCCCCGGCCTCACCAGCAAGCTCGACTACCTGCAGGGGCTCGGCATCAACGCGCTGTGGCTCCTCCCCTTCTACCCGTCGCCGCTGAGGGACGACGGCTACGACATCGCGGACTACGAGAACGTGCATCCCAGCTACGGCACGATCCAGGACTTCGAGCGCTTCATCGACGAAGCGCACAAGCGCGGGATCCGGGTGATCACGGAGCTGGTGGTGAACCACACGTCGGATCAGCATCCGTGGTTCCAGGCGGCGCGCCGGGCGCCGGCGGGATCGCCCGAACGCGAGTTCTACGTCTGGAGCGAGACCAAGCAGCGCTACCAGGGAGTCCGCATCATCTTCACCGACACCGAGACGTCGAACTGGTCGTGGGACGACACCGCCGGCGCGTATTACTGGCACCGGTTCTTCCATCACCAGCCGGACCTGAACTACGACAACCCGCGCGTGCTCGAGGCGGTCGTCAAGACGATGAACTTCTGGCTCGACCGGGGCGTCGACGGGCTGCGGCTCGACGCCGTGCCGTACCTGATCGAGCGGGAAGGCACGATCTGCGAGAACCTCGACGAGACGCACCAGATCCTCAAGCAGATCCGCCTGGCGATGGACCGGCGGTATCAGGGGCGGATGCTGATCGCCGAGGCGAACCAGTGGCCGGCGGACGTGCGGCCGTATTTCGGCGACGGCGACGAATGCCAGATGGCGTTCCATTTCCCGCTGATGCCGCGCATGTTCATGGCGCTGCGGCAGGAGGATCGCCACCCGATCACCGAGATCCTGCGGCAGACCCCGGACATCCCGGAGAACTGCCAGTGGGGGCTGTTCCTGCGCAACCACGACGAGCTGACGCTCGAGATGGTCACGGACGAAGAGCGCGACTACATGTACCAGGCCTACGCCGCGGATCCGCGCATGCGGATCAACGTCGGCATCCGCCGCCGGCTGGCGCCGCTGATGGAGAACAGCCGCCGCAGCATCGAGCTGCTCAACTCGCTGCTGTTCTCGCTGCCGGGCACGCCGGTCATCTACTACGGCGACGAGCTGGGGATGGGGGACAACATCTATCTCGGCGATCGCAACGGCGTGCGCACGCCGATGCAGTGGACGGGCGATCGCAACGGCGGGTTCTCGCGCAGCGATCCGGCGCAGCTCTACGCGCCGCTGATCATGGATCCGGTGTACGGCTACCAGTCGATCAACGTCGAAGCGCAGGAGCGATCGCCGTCGTCGCTGCTCAACTGGATGAAGCGGCTGATCGCGCTGCGGAAGCAGACCCGGGTCTTCGGACGCGGGACGCTCGACTTCCTGCCGGCGCCGAACCGCAAGATCCTGGCCTACGTTCGCAAGTACGAAGAGGAGACCGTTCTGTGCGTCGCCAACCTGTCGCGGACGCTGCAGCCGGTCGAGCTCAATCTGTCGCGCTTCCACGGGCTGACGCCGGTCGAGATGCTGGGGCTGACCGAGTTCCCGCGCATCGGCGAGCTGCCGTACTTCCTGACGCTGCCGGGCTACAGCTTCTACTGGTTCCGTCTGCAGGCGGCGCCGTCGCCGATCACCGCGCAGCGCCTCGCCGAAGCCACCAAGGCGGGCACCGAGATCAAGGACATGCTGCCGGCGTTCTTCATGGGGGTCGCCTGGGACACGCTCCTCGACGGCAACGTCCGCACGCTGATCGAGCGTGAAGCGCTGGTGCCGTTCCTGCACCGTCAGCGATGGTTCGGCGGCAAGGCGCGGACGGTGCGCGCGGCGCGGTTCGTCGACTGGGGGACGATGAAACGCGGCAGCGACCCGCTCTTCCTGACCATCGTCGAGGTGGACTACGAGGATGGCGGGCGCGAGCGCTATTTCGTGCCGCTCGGCATGGCGACCGGCGTCGAGGCCGAAGCGGTGCTCGGCGCCAACCCGCACTTCGCGCTGGCGCGCGTCACCGGGGCGCGCAAGGGACTGGTGATCGACGGCGCCGCGGACGATCGCTGCGCGCAGGCCTTCCTCGCGGTGCTGGATGCCGCGCAGGCGATCCGGCTGCGCCGCGGCGTCGTCCACGCCCGGCAGACCGGCGCCTACCCCGACCTGCGCGGGGGCGGGTCTCTCGTCGGCCGCCGGTTGGGCGGGGAGCAGAGCAATACGTCGCTGGCGTTCGGCTACCGTGTGATCCTGAAGCTGTTCCGCCGCATCGACGAGGGGCCGAATCCGGATGTGGAGATCGGCGAGTTCCTGACCACGCGAACCGGGTTCCGCCGCGCGCCGCAGGTTGCCGCGTTCCTCGAGTATCGCGGCGCCGGCGAAGCGATCTCGCACCTCGCGGTCGCGCAGCAGTTCGTCCCCAGCCAGGCCGACGGGTGGGGACACGCGATCGGCGAAGTGGATCGGTTCTACGACGAGGTCCAGCTCCAGGGTCCGCCGCCGATCGATCTGTTCCCTGCCGGCAATCTGTTCGATCTGGCGGCGCTCGGCGTGCCGAAGCCGATGGGCGATCTGGCGGGCGGCTATCTCGACAGCGCGCAGCTCCTCGGGCGGCGGACGGCGGAACTGCATCTCGCGCTGTCCAGCGATACGACGGCCGAAGGCTTCGCCCCGGCGCCGTTCACCCGCGACCATCTCGACGCGCTGATCGCCGACGCGATCGGACAGGGACGCGTCGCCCGCGAGCGTCTGGCCGACCGGCGCGCGTCGCTGCCGCCGGAGACGGCGGCCGACGCCGACACGATCCTCGGCCAGGCCGGGGCGCGCCTGTCGGCGCTGAACGAGGCGCAGAAACAGCGTCCGAGCGAGATTCAGACCTCGCGCACCCGCGTGCACGGCGACTATCACCTCGGGCAGGTGCTGTGGTCGGAGGGGGACTTCTACATCCTGGACTTCGAGGGAGAACCGGCGCGTCCGCTGCACGCGCGCCGGGAGAAGGAGCTGCCGCTGAAGGACGTCGCCGGGATGCTGCGGTCGTACAGCTACGCGGCGTATGCGGCGCTCTTCAACCGCGCGACCGGCCGTCCCGACGAGTTCGAGCGGCTGGAGGGCTGGGCGCGCGCGTGGGAACGCTGGGCGGGCGCGTCGTTTCTCAAGGGGTATCTCGCCGCGGCGGGTGCGGCGCCGTTCCTTCCCGCCGATCCGGTGCAGCGCGCCTGGCTGCTCGACCTGCTGCTCCTCGACAAGGCGCTGTACGAGTTGAACTACGAGCTGAACAACCGCCCCGAGTGGGTGCGGATCCCGCTGCGCGGCCTCGCCGAACTGCTGCCGTGATCGACTGAATGGAGAAACCGCGCTTCGTGCCGGCGAGCACGTACCGGCTGCAGATTCACGCCGGGTTCCCGCTCGATGCGGCGCGCGGGATCGTGCCGTATCTGCAGCGGCTCGGCATCGGCGCGGTCTATACGTCCCCGTACTTCGCCGCCGAGGCGGGGAGCACGCACGGCTACGACGTCACCAATCACAACCTGATCAATCCCGAGGTCGGCGGCATCGAGGCGCACACCGCGTTCACCGACGCGGTGGGCCGCGCCGGGCTGCAGCACATCGTCGACTTCGTGCCGAACCACATGGGCATCAGCACCGCCACCAACCCGTGGTGGCGCGATGTGCTGGCCAACGGTCCCGACTCGCCGAGCGCGCGGTTCTTCGACATCGACTGGAACCCGTTCAAGGCGGAGCTGCGGCGGAAGCTGCTGCTGCCGATTCTCGGCGACCAGTACGGGCAGGTGCTCGATCGCGGCGAGCTGCAGCTCGAGCTGGTCGACGGACGGCTGGTGCTGAAGTACTTCGACAACCGCCTGCCGATCAATCCGCACGACCTCCCGGAGCTGCAGGGGCTCGCCGAGGCATCGCCCGAGGCGGCCGCCAGGGTGCTGGCCGCGTTCAACGGGACGCCGGGCGACGCGCGATCGTTCGATCGGCTGCACGAGCTGCTCGAGGCGCAGGCCTACCGCCTCGCCTACTGGCGCACCGCGGCGCACGAGATCAATTACCGGCGCTTCTTCGACGTGAACACGCTCGCCGGGCTGCGGGTCGAGGACCCGCATGTCTTCGAGGCGATTCACCGCCTGCTCGCCGCGCTGCTGCGCGAGGGGCGCGTCACCGGCATTCGCGTCGATCATCCGGACGGCCTGTTCGATCCGGCGCGCTACTTCGAGAACCTGCAGGCGCTCGCGGCCGAGGCCTGGGGCGTGGCGCGGCGGCCGGGCACGCGGATCGTCTACGTGCTGGCGGAAAAGATCCTGTCGGGGCGCGAACGGCTGCCGCGGGAATGGCAGGTCCACGGAACGACCGGCTACAACTTCCTGAACCAGTTGAACGGCGTGTTCGTGCATCCCGGACACGCCCGGCGGATGCGGCGCACCTACGCCAAGCTCACCGGACAGACGCAGAGCTTCGACGATCTGCTCTACGAGTCGAAGCGCCTGATCATCGATACCGCGCTGGCGAGCGAACTGACGGTGCTCGCCCACATGCTCGATCGGATCGGCGAGAACAATCGCAAGTCGCGCGACTTCACCCTGAACAGCATCCGCGACATGCTGGGCGAGGTGGTCGCCTGCTTCCCGATCTACCGCACCTACGTCGACGGGCACGGCTGGGCGCCGGACGATCGCGCCGCGCTCGAGCGCGCGGTGGCGCACGCGCGGCGGCGCAACCCGGCGATGGAATCGTCGATCTTCGATTTCTTCCGCGACGTGATGCTGCCGCGCGACCCGTCGGACCAGCCGACGGGAGTGGAGCGGCGCGGCGGCTATCCGCCGGCGGACGAGGACGAAGTGGCGGCCCGGCTGCGGTTCGCGATGAAATTCCAGCAGTACACCGGGCCGCTGCAGGCCAAGGGGCTGGAAGACACCGCCTTCTATCGCCACAACCTGCTGCTCTCGCTGAACGAGGTCGGCGGCGATCCGTCGCGCTTCGGCCTGCTCGCGCCGGACTTCCACGCCATGAATCAGCAGCGGCGGCAGGAATGGCCCTACGAGATGAGCGCCACCGCCACCCACGACACCAAGCACGGCGAAGACGTCCGCGCCCGGATCAACGTGCTGTCGGAGCTTCCCGCCGAGTGGGAGCGCGAGGTCGCCCGGTGGATGCGCATCAACAAGAGCGCGCGGACGATCGTCGACGGCGACCCCGCGCCCGATCGCAACGACGAGTATCGCTTCTACCAGGCGCTGCTCGGCGCGTGGCCGTTCGGCGATCGCCTGCCCGACGATCTCGTCCCCCGCATGCGCGCCTACATGATCAAGTCGGTCAAGGAGGCGAAGCGGCACACCAGCTGGCTGAGTCCCGACGAGCAGTACGAGAACGCGCTGACCGCGTTCGTGGAGCGCGTGCTCGCCGGCAGCCACGCCCGGAAGTTCCTGCCGGCGTTCCTGCCGTTCCAGCAGAAGGTGTCGCGCGGCGGCGCCGTCAACTCGCTGGCGCAGGTCGTGCTGAAGATCGCCTCCCCCGGCGTGCCCGACTTCTATCAGGGCACGGAGCTCTGGGATCTGAACCTCGTCGATCCGGACAACCGCCGGCCGGTGGACTTCCTTCGGCGCGAGCAGATGCTCGACAACGTGGACGCGGTGCTCGCGCTGCCCGCCGACCAGCGCCGCGGCGCGCTCGAGCGTCTCGCCGTCACCATCGCGAGCGGCGGCCTCAAGCTGTTGATCACCGCCGCCGGTCTGAGGCTGCGCGCCGCGAAGCCGGACCTGTTCCTCGAGGGGGAGTACCTGCCGCTCGAGGTCGAGTGCACGGTGGACGCCCGCGCCATCGCGTTCGCGCGGCAGGACGGGGCCGGCAATGTCGCGCTCGCCGTCGCGCCGCACCTCACCGCCCCGTTGATCACGCCGGAGCGGCCGATGCCGACCGGCGACCTGTGGCGGACGTCACGCATCCAGCTGCCCGAGGCGTTGACCTCGCTCACCTTCACCGACGTCTTCACCGGCGCTACCCATCGGCCGGTCACGTCGGCCTCGGGCGCCTGGCTGTTCGTCGGACAGGTGCTCGACATCCTGCCGATCGCGTTGTTGAGCGCGGAAACCGGGTCAACGCCCGACGCCCAACTCCCAACGTCCAAGTAATTCCCAACTGCCAAGCTCCCGACCGCCCAAAGCGAAGTCTTGGGAGTCTTGGGAGTTTTGGGAGTTGGGAGTTGGGAGTTACTTGGGCGTTGGGCGTTGGCCGTTGGGACTTGACAGAAACCTCCCCAGCTCCACCCGCCCTGTCTTCTTCAGCAGCGGCTTGAACAGATCGCCCGTCTTCCTGAAGCGCGTCCGGACGTTGTCCAGGCGGAAGTCCTCGATGCGCACGCCGCGATCGAGTTCCGCCCAGCTCACCGGGGTCGAGACGCACGCGCGGGGGTGCGGACGCACCGAATACACCGACGCCAGCGTGCGCCCCCACGCGTTCTGGTTGTAGTCGAGCAGAACCCTCCCCTTGGGCCGGCTCGCAACCTTGTACACCGACGTCATCAGCCTGGGATGGCGTCCGGCCAGCTCCTGCGCCAGCGCCTTCGCGAAGGTCCACACTTCCTTCTGCACCGGTCCGCGCACGATCGGCACATAGACGTGAATCCCCTTGGAGCCGGTGGTCTTCGCGTACGCCGGCATCTTCAGCGTCGACAGCGCCTCGTGGACGATGCGCGCCGACTCGAGGACCTGCTCCCACGAGGCGCTGCCCGGATCGAGATCGAAGTGCAGGTAATCCGGCCGGTCCACGTCGTCGCACGTGGCATACCACTGGTTCAGATCGATGCAGCCGAGATTGATCACCCACAGCAACGACGCCAGGTCGTCGATCATCGGGAAATCGATCACGTTGCCCGAGTCGTGGTCGATGCGGCAGATCCCGATCCAGTCCGGACGCGGCGACGGCGCCCGTTTCATGAAGAAGAACTCCCCCGCGGCGCCGTGCGGATACCGCTTCATCACCATCGCGCGCCCCTTGATGTGGGGCAGGAGCAGCGGCGCGACATCCGCGTAGTACTGAATCAGGTCCCCCTTGGTGATGCCCAGCTCGGGCCAGAACGGCTTGTCGAGATTGGTGAGCTGGACGTCCTTCCCCTCGACGTGAACCTTGGCGGAGCCCGCCGCCGGGATCTTCACTTCGAGATGCCTTTGATCGGCGCCAGCCGCGGCGGCCGCGGACCGTGACGCACGGCCCCCTGAACGGGAACGTAGGGCAGCTCCTCGCCCGACCGCACACACCGCAGTAACAGTCCGCCGCGGCTCATGTCGCCGCGGCCGACGAAGTCGATCGGGAACTTCAGACGCTCGCCGAACACGTCCGTCAGGATGTCGACGTACTTGGCGGAGGCGATGCTGCCGAGCAGCACGATCTCGCAGTCCGGTCCGACCTCCTCGTCGAGCGCGCGGGCGCTGGCGAGCAGCGGGCGGCGGTAGCGCGGATCGTTGGCGGCGATGTCGACGCCGGCGAACGCGCGGATCGCATCCGCCGTGACGGCGGTCTCCACCGGACGCAGCCCGGCATTCGGTGTGATGACCAGCGCACCGCTGCCGGTGAGCTCGGCGGCCGGATCCGGCGGCCGTGCGAACTCGAGAGCGTAGGCGAGCTTGCCCTTGAAGTACAGCCCGCTGATGAACGCGAACACTTCGCCGATCGCCACGCCGTGCTCGGTGCGCAGCCTGACCGCGAGATCGAAGCTCGCCTTCTCGGCCAGCACGACTTTCGCGCGCGGCCCGGAGCAGTTGGCGGGGGACAGGAGGAACACACGGGACGGCGGCAGCGATCTGCCCCGGGGCTTTCGGCTGGCGGCTTTCCGTACCAGAGGTCGTGTCACAGCGGCCAGCGCGACTACAGGCTCCAGCGCAGCAGCACCGCGCCCACGGTGAAACCGGCCCCCACCGAGCAGAGCAGGACGAGATCCCCCTTCTTGAGACGCCCCTCGGCACGCGCGTCGGCGAGCGCGAGCGGGATCGTTCCTGCGGT